>JBBIMQ010000061.1:0-7504 GCA_037444345.1 Gemmatimonadota bacterium
ACCAACTCTGGCGCCCTGGATACCTCCCGCTCTACGGGCTCCCGGAGCGGCCGTAGTCAGGGGCAGCATACACTCGCGCGACAAGGGAGCGCCGTTTTCCGAGGTCCCCTTCCAGTCGTGAACCAAGGCGCGAAGGCCGGCAGGGAAAGACGCGGGCCCGGGATCGAGGTTTCCGGCCGTGCGGTGGCGCTGCCTGCTACGGCGGCGCGAAGGTGGAAACAATCAGCTGATCACTCGCAAAGGAGATGCCGATATGGCAGTGGCCATCACCGCAGATGTCCCGGGGCAAACTCGGGAAGGATACGAGGAGACGATTCGGCTTCTTGGGGATGCGCTGAAGGGGGCCCCTGGCTTCATCATGCACTTCGGCCATCCGATTGCAGGGGGCTGGCGAGTGGTAGAGGTGTGGGAATCGTCCCGAGACGCCGCGGACTGGTTCGCGAAGCACGTTCGCCCCAACCTGCCACCCGGCGTCAAGCCACAGCGCCGGGCCCAGGAGCTGCACACACTGATTCGGGGTTGACCCCCCACGCGATCCAGACGGCACGCATCGCCCTGGCCCGGCCCGGGGTCGCAGTGACCTGCATTTCCTGACTCATCGGGGAGGAGGCGGCTCGCCGAGAGCCTCATCGGATCGCGGTGCCGGGTGCCCGCGTGGCATCAGGGGTAGAACCGCTCTCCCCGCTCCGCCATCCGGAGCAGCGCCTCGCAGGGGGCGAACCGCGGTCCGTGGGCCGTTTCGAGCTCGCGCAGCACCTGCACCACGTTGGCCGCGCCCAGCTCGTCCAGGTAGCGCAGCGGCCCGCCGCGGAAGGCGGGGTAGCCGATCCCGAAGATCGCCCCGATGTCACCGTCGCGGGGCTGGCGCACCACTCCCTCGCCCGCCGCCATGGCGGCCTCGTTGAGCATGGCGTACACCAATCGCTGCTCGACCCGGGCGGCGGCGGCGGAGCTGGGCTTGGCGGGCCGGACGCCCAGCAGGTCGTACACGCTTTCATCCACGCCGGCCTTCTGGCCCTTGGGATAGAGGTAGAAGCCTCGGCCGTTCTTTCGGCCGAAGCGCTCGGCGCCGATCATCTTTCCTAACACATCGGCCGGACGGAGCCGGTCGCCGAAGGCGCCGTGCATCACCTGCGCGGCCTTGGCCGCCACGTCAATCCCCACCTCGTCGAGCAGGGTGATCGGCCCGACCGGGAACCCGAACCGGGTCATCGCCCCGTCAATCACCTAGATCGGCACCCCCTCGGCCAGGAGGTGGCCGGCCTCCGCCATGTAGGGGAGCAGGATCCGGTTCACCCAGAAGCCCGGGCGGTCTCGCACCACGATCACGGTCTTGCCCAGCCGCCGGCCGAACCGCACCGCCGTGGCGATGGCCTCCGGGCCGGTCCGCTCGGCGGGGATCACCTCGAGGAGCGGCATCCGGTCCACCGGGGAGAAGAAGTGCATGCCGAGGACCCGTTCCGGCCGGCGGGCGCCGGCCGCGATCGTGGCGATGGGGATGGTGGAGGTGTTGGTGGCGAAGACCGCCTCGGGCCGGATGACCTCCTCGGTTTCGGCGAGGACCTTCCGCTTCACTTCGAGATCCTCGAAGACGGCCTCGATCACCAGGTCCACGGCGCGGAACCCGGTGTAATCGGCGCCGCCTGAGAGGAGAGCCGCGAGGCGGTCGAACTCGTGGCGGGTGATCCGGCGGCGCTGGAGCCGGCCCTGCAGGATGTCAGTCGCCGCCTTGAGGCCCCTGCCCACCCGGGCGAGGTCGGTGTCCTTGAGCCGGACGTTCACCTCCGCCTGGGCCACCGCCGTCCCGGCGATCCCCGCCCCCATGAACCCGGATCCGAGGACGCCGAGCCGGGTCACCGTCCGCGCGGGCGTGCCCGGCGGGACTCCGTCGTCCTTCTTGAGCGCGGTGGTGGCGAAGAAGATCCGCACCAGGTTGCGCGAGACGTTGCCGACGGCGAGCTCGCCGAACTTCCGCCGTTCGACCGCGTAGCCCGCCCTGGCCCCCCGCTCGAGGCCCGCCCGCACCGCCTCCAGGGCGGCGAGCGGCGCCGGGTAGTGCCCCCTCGTCTTCTTGAGCGTATCGCGCCGGGCCTTCCAGTAGACCAGCCGGCGGCCCAGGGGGTTGCGATCGAGCAGGAGACTCCCCAGCGGGCGCCGCCTCGCCCCCCCCTCCCGCGCCAGGCGGTCGGCCGCTCGGAGCGCCACATCGAGCAGAATGCTCTGGGGGACCAGCTCGTCCGCCAGGCCGAGCCGGTATGCCCGGGGGCCGGGTTCGCTCCGGCCGGGGAGGATGATGGCGAGCGCGGCCGAGAGTCCGATGAGCCGCGGGAGGCGCTGGCAACCGCCCGCCGCGGGCAAGAGGCCGAGCTGGACCTCCGGCAGGCCGAGCTGGGTCTTGGGGTGATCGGTGCAGATCCGGTAATGGCAGGCAAGCGCGAGCTCCAGGCCGCCGCCGAGGCAGGCGCCGTGGATGGCGGCGACAACCGGCTTGGGGAAGTCTGCCACTCGCTGGATCATCTCCTGCCCCTCCCCCGAGAGCCGCTCGAATTCCTCTCGGGTCGAGAGCCGGGTGAACTCTTCGATGTCCGCCCCGGCGATGAAGACATCGGGCTTCCCCGAAACGAGGACCACTGCCCGGACCGCGGGGTCCGCCGCCAGGCGCGCGAACGCCTGCTCCAGCTCGGCCCTGACCGCGGCCGTGAGCTTGTTGACGGGTTCGCCGGGGAGATCCAGCGTCAGGATCGCAATCGAGCCTCGGAGCTCGGTCGAGAGGGATGCCATGGTCGGGTCTTTCGTCGTACCGCTGTGTGTCGTGCGGCGGGCCGGGCGCCGGCCTGCCGGGGTCCGAAACCCCGAGCTGGCGGCTGCGCCGGCGCGCGGCCGGCAGGAGGGAGGGCCGGGGTGCGTCCTCCCGGCCCTCCGAGCCGCGCCTAGGTCCGCTCCAGCACCATCGCGAACCCCATCCCGCCCTGCGCGCAGATCGAGATGAGGCCGAACTGCACCCCGCGTTCCTTCATTTCGCTGGCCAGCGTGGTGGCGAGCCGTGCCCCGGTGGCGCCGAAGGGGTGCCCGATCGCGATCGAGCCACCGTGCACGTTGGTTTTCTCCCAGTCCACCTCGCCCACCGGCTCGCTCCGGCCCAGCCGTTCGGCCCAGGCGCGCGAGCCCCAGGCCTCGACGTTGGAAAGCACCTGGGCCGCGAAGGCTTCGTGAATCTCCACCAGCCCCAGGTCCTTCCAGGCAATCCCGGCCCGCTCCAGCGCCAGCGGCACCGCCCAGACCGGTCCCATGAGCAGTTGCCAGGCGGGATCGACCGCGGCCACCGCGTAGCTTCGCACCAGCGCCAGGGGTTCGTAACCGAGCGAGCGGGCCTTCTGCTCTTCCATCATGAGCACGACGGCGGCCCCGTCGGTGAGGGCCGAGGAGTTCCCCGCGGTGACGGTGCCGTAGCGACGGTCGAAGACCGGTTTGAGCTTGGCGAGCTGGTCGAGCGAGGTGTCGGGCCGGATCAGATTGTCGGTGGTGACGACCTCGTCCATGTTC
The DNA here is from genome assembly GCA_037444345.1 of Gemmatimonadota bacterium. GTDB lineage: Bacteria > Gemmatimonadota > Gemmatimonadetes > Gemmatimonadales > GWC2-71-9 > JADJOM01. The sequence continues at coordinate 3,544 of JBBIMQ010000061.1, forward strand.
TTGCCGCCGAACCAGGGTGCGATTTCTCGTCCCAGTCGCCCGCTGGCGGTGGCGGCGGCGGCCCGCTGATGGCTCATGAGCGCGTAGCGATCCTGGGCCTCCCGGCTGATGCGGTTTTCCTTGGCCATGTTCTCGGCCGACTGCCCCATGGTCTGTCCGGTGGAGGGCTCGGCGATGGCGGGCGTCACCGGCACCAGGTCGCGGGGCCGGACCTTGAGCAAGGTGCCCACTCGCTGGCCGAAGGATTTGGCCCGACTCGCCTCGACCAGGATCTGGCTCATGCGGCGGGAGTGGAGGATGGGAATGTCGGAGAGCGACTCGACCCCGCCGGCCAGCACCACGTCGGCGTGTCCCAGCCGGATCTGGTCGGCAGCGTAGCTGATGGCCTGGCCGGCGGAGGCACAGGCCCGGTTGAGCGAGAAGGCGGGAACCTCGCGCGGCAACTGGGGGAGGAGGCTCACCTCGCGCGCCACGTTGGGGGCGAGCACCGAGGGGATCACCTGCCCGAAGACCACCTCGTTCACCTCGCGGCCGTCCAGTTCGGTCCGGTGCAGCAGTTCCTGCGTGGCACGGCGGGCGAGCTGGACCGCGGTGACGTCCTTGAACACCGTACCGCTCCGGGCGAAGGGGGTGCGGATCCCGGCGACGATCGCGGCACGGCGGGAGTTCGGCATGAATCGGGTCTGGCTCGAGTGGAATCTGGTTGCGGCCTGCTTTACCCTTCCAGGCGCCGCTGCGCTACAATACTGGCGACCGCGCGCACCCGGTTGTTCTCCACCGGCTCGAAGGCCTCCCGGCCGTGGAGCGTTTCGAAGGGGGCGGCAAGGCGGGCCAGCTCCCCCGGGGCCAGCAGGTGGCGGTCGTCCCTGGGGCCCCAGCCGAGCGCCCGTTGCCACTGGAGAAAGGTCTCCATGACGAGCAACCCGCCCCTGGCCACCAGGGCACGGATATCGGGCATCCGCGCGCGGTCAAGATAATTGAACACCAGAACGGCATCAAAGGCGCCGAAGTCAGGCCACTCGCCGGTGAGGTCCACGCATTGCCATTCGACTTCGACGCCGAGGCGCGCGGCCGCCTCGCGTCCAGTGTCGAGCCGGGAGGCGTCGCAGTCCACGGCGGTGACGATGGCGCCCCGCCGGGCCACGGCGAGGGCGTGCCGGCCCTCGCCGCAGGCGAAATCCAGAACGCGCATCCCGGGTTTGAAGAGGTAGTCGTGCCAGGTGAGCCACGTGCTGGGTCGCGGCAGGTACAGGGCGGGCGGGGGCGATCCCCTCGTGAGGTCGGTCATCGGGCCTCGGTTCAGCAGCTGGCGCAGGCCCCGGCCGACCTGCTGGTCATCGGCGGAGGCATCGTCGGCGCCGGCATCGCCCGGGACGCCGCCATGCGCGGCTTCCACACCGTGCTGGTGGAGCAGGGCGATTTCGGTTCCGGCACCAGCTCGCGGTCCAGTCGCCTGATCCACGGCGGCCTGCGCTACCTCGAGGAGGGCGACTTCCGGCTGGTGTTCGAGGCGCTTCGTGAGCGCTGGATCCTGCTCCGAATCGCGCCCCACCTCGTCCGGCCCCTGCCGTTCGTCTTCCCGGTGCACCGGGGCGACCGGCTGCCCCTCTGGAAAGTCTGGGCCGGGGTCTGGCTCTACGACCTGCTGGCGCTGTTTCGCAATGTGCGCGGCCACCGCATCCTCGGCAAGCGCGCCCTCCTCCGGGCCGAGCCGATGCTCCGGGAGCGGGGGCTGGTGGGCGGGGCCCTCTACTACGACGCCCAGTGCGACGACGCCCGCCTGGTCCTCGCCACCGCGCGGTCCGCGCAACAGCACGGCGCGCTGATCGCGAACTACGTGGAGGTGCAGCGCCTCCTGCTGGCCGACGGCCGGGTCCGCGGCGCGGAGGTCCGGGACCGGATCACGGGCGACACCGCGACACTCACCGCCTCGGTGGTGGTCAACGCCACCGGCCCCTGGTGCGACCGGATTCGCCGCCTGGAGGACCCCGGAGCGCGGCCCCTGCTCCGCCTCACCAAGGGCGTCCACGTCATGGTGCCGAGGCGGCGGCTGGGCCACCGGGCCGCGATTGCGATGACGAGCCCGATTGACGGGCGGGTGATGTTCGTCCTGCCCTGGGGCGAGCTTTCCTACATCGGCACCACCGACACCGACTACAGCGGCTCGCCGGACGAGGTGCGTCCCGCCCCCGAAGATGTGGTGTACCTCCTCCGTTCGGCGAACGCCTGCTTCCCGAACGCCCATCTGTCCGAGGCGGACGTGATCGCGTCGTGGGCCGCGCTCCGGGCTCTCGTCATCCGGGACAGCGCGGGGCTTCCGGCCTCGCGGGTGTCACGGGAACACGTAATCGTGCGCGGGCCAGCCGGCCTGATCACCATCGCCGGCGGCAAGCTCACCACCTTTCGCGTCATGGCGCGGGAGCTGGTGGACCTGGTGGCCGACCAGCTCCGCGCGGCGAGCGGCCGGGCCCGGCCCGCGCGACCCGCCACCGACCGCGAACCCCTGCCGGGCGGAGAGGTCCGCGACTTCGCCCCGCTCGCCTCCCCCGGCATCGAGCTGGGGATCCCGCCGGGCACCGTGGACCATCTGCTCGCCCACTACGGCACCGAGGCGGCCGCGATCTTCAACCTGGTCCGGGAACGCCGCGAGCTGCTGCACCCGCTCGCTCCCCAGCATCCCGCGATCGAAGCCGAGGTGATCCACGCTGCCCGCCGCGAGCTGGCCCAGCGGGTGGAGGACGTACTGATGCGGCGGACCCATGTCTACTACGAGACGCCGGATCACGGCGCCCCCGCCGCCCGGCGGGTGGCGGAGCTTCTGGGCCAGGCGCGGGGGTGGGATGCGGAACGCATCGGGCTGGAGGCGGAGCGGTATCTCAACGCGCTCGCAGCCGAGGCTCCCGGGGTCGCGAAGTGAGAGCGCGCCGGGGGCGCACCGGGGTGCGCTCCCCCCGGTGGCCCGGCGTCCTCGCGTTTCGGTCCCCGCCTCATTGCACGACAACCCTGCCCGTCATCAAGGTGCCGTGGACGCCGCAGTCATACTGATAGGTGCCTGCGGCCTGGAAGGTCACGGTGTAGGTGTTCGGCGATCCGGTGAGTACCGCGCTGCTCGTGAAGCTCGGTGTCCCCAGGGAGGCGACGGAATGGGGAAGGCTGCCCGTCCACACCCACCGGACCGCGCCACCCACGGGCACGGTGTCCACGGCGGGGTTCTGCGATCCGTTCCGGTCGCTGCTGAACGCGATCCCCGGCCCGACGGTGACGGTGATCGGCGTGGGCGTGACCGTGAGGTTGTAGCTCAAGGTCCCCGAGACCGCCGGCGTGGTGGCGTCCACCTGGGCCGCCCCCGGGGTCCCGCCGGCCGTGACGCCCATGGTTGCGATTCCCTGCGCCGTGGTGGTGGACTGTGCCGTGCTGCCCCCGCCCGTCAACGTGACTGCACCGCTGATCACGTTCCAGTTGACCACGATCCCCCCGATTCCGTTCCCGAACTGGTCCGCGACCTTGGCGCTGAGGGGCGCGCCGAACGCGGTGTTGATCTGCTGGCTCTGATTGTCGCCCCCGGCCTTGGTGAACGCGCTCGGCGCCCCGGGATTGGCGGTCGCCGTGAAGGTCACCGACTGGCTGGTTCCGGCGATCGTGGCCCGGGCCGCCTGGGCCCCGGACACGGTCCCCAGGGTCCATACTGTCTGCGCGATGCCACTGGCATCGGTGAGGCTCTGCGCCGGGGAGAACGATGACCCGGCGGCCGTCGAGCTCCAGTTGACCGTGGCCCCTGTCTTGGCGGCTCCGTCCTCGGTGACCGTCACCTGAAGCATCGCGGGAAGGGCCGACGCCACGGTGCCGATCTGGTTGTCTCCTCCCGTCTTCGCGATGGCCAGGGTCGAGCTGCTTCCGCCGGCCCCCCCCCCCCCCCCCCCCCCCGCCCCGCCGCCGCGGGGGCGCCCCCAGGGTGGGGAGG
>JBBIMQ010000061.1:7514-11050 GCA_037444345.1 Gemmatimonadota bacterium
CCATGCAGAGGACCAGGCCGAGGATGGCAGCCAACAGGGTTGGAGTGGCGCGACCGGGACTCACACGGCACGGCATGATGGGCCTCCTGGCAGCGTGCGCTGCCTCGGACCTACTTCAACGATCGCCAGCATACCGCGGATCCCCCGCCGGGCCCGGCGCGCGCGACGGCCGGCAAAAGGGGAGCGAGCGGCTCCCCTATGCTACACCCCCCTGGCGGCGGGGCAAGGAGGCAGGTACACCGGGCGAGACCCGAGTGGTTATCTTGCTTTCGGGCAAAAGGTTGGGCCCCGCAGGGGGTCGCCCATTCAAGGAGAGGCAGCGGTAGGCCAGTGGAACCCAACGTGTTCGAGACCGTCAACGCCGGTTTCGCCCAGGCGATGTACGAGGAGTTTCTCCGCGATCCCAACGCGGTGTCGGAGGAGTGGCGGACCTTTTTCCGGAGCGGGGTAGCGGGGTTGGGGCCGGATGGCGAGGGGGACCGTTCCATCAAAGTGGCGGAGCCTGGCCGCGGTGAGGAGAGCGGGAGCCCCGGGGCGGCGAGTGCGGTGAGCGAACTACCTGCCGGGCCCGCGGCCCACCCCGTGGCCGAGCCGATCACGGGCGCCGCGGCCCGGCTGGTGGCCAACATGAACGAGAGCCGGGCGATCCCGACGGCGACCTCGTTCCGCGAGCTTCCGGTTTCGGTTCTCGACCAGCGGCGCCGTGCCCTCAACAACGCGCTCAAGAGCGCGGGCCGGCCGGAGAAGGTTTCGTTCACGCACCTGATCGGCTACGCGGTGGTGCAGGCCGCCCGGCGCCATCCGGTGATGGCCACCGCGTACGTGGAACTGGACGGCGTGCCGCACCGGATTCCCGCGAAGTCGGTGAATCTGGGCCTGGCCGTGGATGTGGAGCGGAAGGACGGGAGCCGCGGGCTGGTCGTGCCGGTCATTCACGGTGCCGACGCGATGAGTTTCGCCGAGTTCCACCGGACCTACGAGTCGCTGGTCGAGAAGGCCCGGGGGAACAAGCTCCTGCCGGACGCCTTTCAGGGAGCGAACCTGACGCTCACCAACCCCGGCGGGCTCGGGACGGTGGCCTCGGTGCCGCGGCTCATGCCGGGACAGGGGAGCATCATCGCGGTCGGGGCGATCGGGTACCCGCCCACCTTCGCCGACATGTCGGACGACAAGCTCCGCGAGCTGGGCGTGGCGAAGGTCATGACGATCAGCAGCACCTACGACCACCGGGTGATCCAGGGCGCGGAATCGGGGGAGTTTCTCCGCACGGTGGATGGGCTGCTCCAGGGCGAGGACCGGTTCTACGAGCGGATCTTCTCGAGCCTGGGCCTGCCGGAACCTCCAGCGCTCGCCGTCCCTGTCGCGCCGCCCCGGGTCGGGCGGGGGCCGGTGCCGGTTCGCGAAGCCGAGGTCATGCTGTATCACGTGGCGGCGGCGATGGCGCTGGTGAAGGCGCACCGCACCCACGGGCATCTGGCCGCACGCCTCGACCCCCTCGGGAGCGAACCGATCGGCGACCCGGCCCTCGACCCCGGCCCGCTCGGTCTCACCCCGGACATCATGGCGCAGATTCCGGCCAAGGTGCTCCGGATCTCCACCCCCGGCGAGACACTGGCGGAGGCGCTGCCCCGGCTCCACGAGGCGTACTGCGGCACCATGGCCTACGAGCTGGAGCACATCTCGGTCCATGCCGAGCGGGTCTGGCTCCGGCACATGATCGAGACCGGGGCGCATCGGGTGCCGCTCACGCCGGAGGAGCAGCGGTGGCTGCTCGACCGCCTGACGCAAGTGGAGGCGCTGGAGCGCTTCCTCCACAAGGCCTACCTCGGCCAGAAGCGGTTCTCGATCGAGGGGGTGGACATGCTGGTGCCGATGCTCGATCTCCTGATCGAGCTGGCGGCGAACCAGGGCACGCGCGACGTGGTGATCGGGATGGCGCACCGGGGTCGGCTCAATGTGCTGGCCCATATCGTGGGGCGCCCCTACGATACCATCTTCGCGGAGTTCGAGGGCGGCCGGCACGTGGAGGCCGGGCTGCTGACGCCCGAGGGCGGGACCGGCGACGTGAAATACCACCACGGGGCCGAAGGGGCCTATCGCACCCGGAGCGGCAAGGCGGTGACGGTCACCCTGTGCCCCAACCCGAGCCACCTCGAGTTCGTGGACCCGGTGGTGGACGGCCGGGCGCGGGCCAAGCAGACCCAGCGGCGCGGGCGGGAACCCGTGGTGGACCCGACCGTGGCGCTGCCGGTGGTGATTCACGGCGACGCCGCCTTCGCCGGGCAGGGTGTGGTGGCCGAGACGCTCAATCTGGGCGCGCTCGAGGGCTACCGGACCGGCGGCACCGTGCACATCATCACCAACAATCAGGTCGGATTCACCACCGACATGCGCGAGGCCCGCTCCACCCGCCACGCCAGCGACCTGGCGAAGGGCTTCGACATCCCGATCATCCACGTGAACGCCGACGACGCGGAAGCGTGTCTTTCCGCGGTGCGCCTGGCGATGGCCTACCGGGAGAAGTTCCGGGAAGACGTGCTGATTGACCTGGTGGGCTACCGGCGGCACGGGCACAACGAGGGCGACGAGCCATCCTACACCCAGCCGCTCATGTACGAGCGGATCCGGAACCTCCCCACCGTGCGGGAGCAGTACGCGCGGCTGCTGGCCGAGCGCGGCGTGGTGAGCGCCGAGGAGAGCGATCGAGCGGCGCAGGCGGCCTATCAGCGTCTGGTCGAGGTCCAACAGGCCTTCAAGGCCAGCATGGGGCGGCCGCCGGAGCACGAGCCGGTGGTGTCGGACCGGTCCTCGGGGGTGGAACCCGAGACGGCGGCGCCGGCGGAGCTGCTCCGGACACTCAACGAGCAGCTCCTGACCTGGCCCGAGGGATTCAGGGTCAACCCCAAGCTGGTCAAGCAGCTCGAGCGGCGCCGGAACGCGCTCGCCGGAGACGGCGGCATTGACTGGGCCCACGCCGAGGGGCTGGCCCTGGCCACGCTCCTGGTGGAAGGGATCCCGGTCCGCCTCACCGGACAGGACACCGAGCGCGGCACGTTCAGCCAGCGGCATCTGGTGCTGCACGATGTGGAGACCGGCCAGGCCTACGCGCCGATCAAGCACCTGCCGGGGGCGCTGGCCAGCATCGAGGTGCACAACAGCCCGCTGTCGGAGCTGGCCACCCTGGGCTTCGAGTATGGCTACAGCGCGGCGGCGCCAGAAACCCTGGTGCTCTGGGAGGCGCAGTTCGGCGACTTCGTGAACGCCGCGCAGGTGATTGTGGATCAGTTCATCGCCTCGGGGCTCGCCAAGTGGGGGCTCACCACCCGGCTCACCCTGCTGCTGCCTCACGGCTACGAGGGGCAGGGTCCCGAGCACTCGAGCGCCCGGGTGGAGCGGTTCCTCCAGCTCTGCGCCGAGGGGAACCTCCGGGTGGCGAACCCTACGACGCCGGCCCAGTACTTCCACCTGCTCCGCCGCCAGGCGAAGCGGACCCGGCAGCGACCGCTGGTGATCCTGACACCCAAGAGCCTGCTGCG
>JBBIMQ010000062.1:0-10776 GCA_037444345.1 Gemmatimonadota bacterium
GCGATCGTGGTCCTCGGCGCCGCACAGTACAACGGCAAGCCGTCGCCCGTCCTCCGGGCCCGGCTGGATCACGCGCTGGCGCTGTACCGGGAAGGGATCGCACCGCTCATCGTGGTGACCGGCGGGATCGGGGAGGGCGACCGGGTGAGCGAGGCTACGGTCGGCCGGGCCTACCTGATGGAACACGCCGTGCCCGAAACCGCCGTCATCGTCCGGCCCGAAGGCCGTTCTACCGAGGCCTCCATGGCCGCGGTGGGCCAGTGGCTCGGCGATCACGGGGGCTCGAGGGTGGTGCTGGTGAGCGATCCGTTCCACCTGCTCCGCCTCCGGCTCGAAGCCCGGCGTGCGGGCATCGAGGCCTACACCTCGCCCACCCGGAGCAGCCCCATCTCCAGCCGGCCTTCGGCAGAGCTGATCTATTTCCTTCGGGAGGCGGCCAAGATCCCGGTGGTGTGGGTCAAGGCTTTTGCCAGGATCGGCCGCTCGACGGCGACCGGTCATCGCTGAATCCGCAAGCCCTCCGTCCCCGTCTCCACACGCCCCCCGCCCCCCGGCCCAGTCCTCTCTCTTCGCCGTTCAGGCGAGCTCGAACGCCTCTCCCAGCCTCGGCACCTCGACCTGCCGCACCGCCTCCTGCTTGAGGATCTGCACCATGGCCTGGGCTGCCGCCGGCTCCCCGTGCACCACGAAGGCCCGGCGAATGGGCCCGCCGAGCTTCCGGAGCCAGGCCCGGAGCTCGTTCCGGTCGGCGTGGGCGGAATAGCCCCCGATCGTCTCGATCCGCGCCCTGACGGGCACCTCCTCCCCCAGGACCTTCACCACCTTGGCTCCCTCCTGCAGCCGGCGACCCAGGGTGTGCTCCGCCTGAAAGGAGACCAGCAGCACCACATTCCGGTGATCGGCGGCGGCACTGGCCAGGTGGTGGAGGATGCGGCCCGACTCGACCATCCCTGACGCCGCGATCACGATCGCCGGCCCGTTCAGTCCGTCGAGCCGCTTCGATTCCTCCACCTCGCGGACGTAGTGCACCAGGGGAAAGTCGAACAGCCCGCTGGTGCCGCTCACCAGACGCTCGGAGCGGTCGAAGACGTCGGGATGAAGCCGGAAGACCTGAGTCGCGTCCACCGCCAGCGGGCTGTCAATGAACACCGGGATCCTCGGGATCTTGCCGGCGCGGAAGAGCTGATGGAGCCCGTAGATGAGTTCCTGGGTGCGGCCCAGCGCGAAGGCGGGCACCAGGATCTTGCCGCCCCGCGCCGCGGTGTCGCGGACTAGCTCGCCCAGTCGCTCCTCCGCATCGGCCAGGGACTCGTGCACCCGATCCGCGTAGGTGCACTCGAGGATCAGCGTGTCCACCGGACCGGACGGCGGATCGGGGTCGCGGATGATCGGGAGTCCGGAACGCCCGATGTCGCCGGAGAAGACGATCCGGTGCGGCGCCTGCTCGGTGACCCGGAGGTCCACCGAGGCCGACCCCAGGATATGGCCCGCGTCGGTGAACTCGAAGGTGAGGTTGCGGCGGAGGTGATGGATCCGGCGGTAGGGAAGCCCCACCACCAGCTCCTGAACCGCCAGGGCGTCCTGGAGAGTGTAGAGCGGCTCGCTCTCGGGACCCGCCTTCCCCCGCTTCCGCAGAAACTCGGCGTCCTTCTCCTGAATGTGGGCTGCGTCAGGCAGCATCACCGCGCAGAGGTCTCGCGTGGCGGGAGTGGCGAAGACCGGGCTGTGGAACCCCTGGCGCACCAGGAGCGGCAACCTCCCTGCGTGGTCAATGTGCGCATGGCTGAGGAGGACCGCGTCAATCCGCCGCGGATCGAACGGCAGAGTGGCGTTCTTGGCATGCGCCTCCGCCCGCCGGCCCTGGAACAGGCCCGCGTCGAACAGCACCCGGGCCCCGGCCGCCTCGAGGAGGTGCATCGAGCCGGTCACTTCGCCGGCGGCGCCGTAAAAGGTCAGGCGGAGCATCGCCAGGCAGGCTGGTTCACTGGGTCCCGAACAGCCGGTCGCCCGCGTCGCCCAGCCCCGGCAGGATGAAGCCCTGCTGGTTCAGCTCGCGGTCGAGGGCGGCGGCATAGACCGGCACGTCGGGGTGACCCTCGAGCATCCGGCGCACACCCTGCGGGGCGGCCACGATGCAGAGAAAGCGGATCCGGCGGGCCCCCGCCTCCTTGAGCGTCGTCACGGCCGCCGTGGCGGAGCCTCCAGTGGCCAGCATGGGGTCCAGCACATAGTAGTCCCGCTCGCCCTCTTCTGCCGGGAGCTTGGCGTAGTAGCGAATCGGCTCGAGGGAACTCTCGTCGAGGAAGACCCCGATGTGCCCGATTGGTGCCGTGGGAAGGAGCTGGGAGATCCCATCCACCATCCCGAGCCCCGCCCGCAGAATCGGGACCACGGTCAGTTTCTTATCCGACACCCGCCGCCCGATCATCCGCTCCATTGGCGTCTCGATCTCCACCGGCTCGGTGGGTAGGTCCTTGGTCGCCTCGTAAGCCATGAGCATGGCGATCTGACTCACCAGCTGCTTGAAATCGCGGGTGTTGGTGTGCCGGTTGCGGAGCAGGGTGAGCTTGTGCTGGATCAGGGGGTGGTCGAGCAGGATCAGATTGGGCAGGGTGGGCTCGGGCATGGGGAGAAGATGGCGGGTGGAGGGCGGGAGGGCCAGGCGGGGCGGTTACGGGAAGCCCTTTGCTCCCGGGGGCAGAGACGGACAGATCGCCAAGGCCGACCAGGTCTCGCCCTCGCCTCGGAGTCCCGCGCTGGCCCGACGGGCGGCCTCTTCGGCAGTCAGGGCCCGCGTCGGCCGCTCGCCCGTGGAGGCCCGCTGACTTTCCCCCGTTCCGCCTCTCGATTTATATTGCCGCCCCTCGCGGCTAGGTAGCTCAGTTGGTAGAGCAGCGGACTGAAAATCCGCGTGTCGGGGGTTCGATTCCCTCCCTAGCCATTCCCGCCTCCCCTGGCCATCGCCGACTTCGAGACAGGGACCGCCGGCCCGGTCCTGAGGGACCGGGCAGTGCGGAGTGAGCGCCTCGCCTCCCACCCACCCGGCGCGCCCGCCGCACTGTCTTCTCCAAGACGAAGACCCGAAGCAGGAGCCGGCCGGAGGTCCAAGACAATTCTCATGCTCGTGGGCAACTTCCTCGACGACTGCGAAGTCATGGTGCCGTTCCAGGCCCTCCTGATGCCGGGCTTCACCGTGCACGCCGTCTGCCCCGGGAAAACGAAAGGCCAGTCCGTGCGGACCGCCGTGCACGACTTCGAGGGGGACCAGACCTACAGCGAGAAACCGCGGCACACGGGGTACAGCTGCTTGCCGCGGCGGATGTCCTGCCGGGGAAGAACTGCACCGGCTGCCCCGCCTGCGGCCCGGAGGCCAGACAGGCGGGAGCCGCCTGGGCTGAGGTCCCGGTGGATCAGGCGGTGAGCGATGGGTTGCTCGTCACGGCGCCGGCCTGGCCCGCGCCTCCCGCTGGCTCGTCTCGCGCAAGATCTCGCCAGGGCCCCGCGCCGCGCCGGGAGAGGACCTCGTGAGGACCGGCCGCCCTTGCGAGGCGGCCGGTCAGCCATACCGCCACTCTCACGGTGCGGGTCACGGCCCGCCCAGGGCCTTGTACAGCGCCGCGTATGCCGTTGCGGCCTCGGTCCGGCCCAGCGCCAGCAGGTCCTGCGACTCGAGTTGAGTCCGCTCGGCGTCCAGAACCTGGAGGAAGTCCACGATCCCCTCGGTGAACCGCATGCGGGCCAGCTCCGCGGCCCGCTCGCTCGCCGCCGCCGCGGCGCTCAGTTGTTCGACCCGGGAGCGCGCCGCGCGGTAGCGGGCGAGCGCGCTTTCGATTTCCTCCATCGCCGCGAGCGCAATCTGGCCGTACTCGGCGCGGGCCGCGTCCTCCCGGGCGCGGGCGGCACTCGCGTCCGCCTTGATCCGGCCGAGGTTGAGCACCGGCCAACTGAGGACGGGGCCCACGGCGTAGCGGAACGTCCCCTCCTTCCCCACCCGGTCGAGATCGGCCGCGGTATAACCCGCGCTCCCCCCGACCGTGAGTCGCGGCAGGTACGCCGCCCTGGCGGCGCTCGCCGGCGCCGACTGCGCCGCCGCGAAGCGCTCCGCCGCCGCCACGTCCGGCCGGTTGCGGATCACCGAGTCCGGCCTCCCCACCGGCACGGAATCGGGCAGGCTCACCTGGCGCCCGGTCGGCGCCAGCTCGCCCGCCACGATCGTGGGGGCCCGGCCCACCAGTACGCCGATCCGGTACCGGGCTGCGGCCACCTGCGCCTCCCGCGCCGGGATCGAGGCGAGGGTGACGTTGAGCTGGGCCAGGGCCCGCTCCACGTCGAACGCGGTTCCCCGCCCGGCCGCGAGCCGCTCCCGGGTGAGGGCCAGGGTGCGGCGCTGGTTCTCGGCGTTGCGTCGGGCCACCTCCAGCTGCTCCTCCGCCCCGCGCAGCTCGAAGTAGGTTCGCGCCAGCTCCGCCGCCAGGGCGACCGTGATGGCGCGCAGGTCTTCCCGGCTTGCCGAGACCAGTGCGCTCTGGGCCCGTACGTTGTGCCGGATCCGGCCGAACAGGTCCAACTCCCAGGCCGCGTCGAACCCGGCGTCCCAGATGTTCTCGTCCGGGAAGCTCCCGGATGCCCCGGGGAAGCTCGCGCCGGCGAACCGCCGCCGGGTGTAGCCGCCGGACACCGCTCCCTCTGGGGCGAGGTCGAGGAGCGCGCGACTCCGCACCGCCCGGGCCGCGCCGAGCCGGGCCTGGGCGGCCTGGATGTCGAGGTTGGCGCGGAACGCCTGGTCCATGAGACGGTCGAGCGTCGTGTCGCCGAGCCGCCGCCAGAACTCGGGGCCCATCTCGACCGGCTCGGCCGCGGCCCCCTCCTCCGGGGCGGCGGGGGCCGAAACCTGTCGTCCCGGATCGGTCTCGCGAAAGGCGTCGGGCAGCGGGACCGAGGGAGACCGGTACCCCGGCGCGGCAAGACACCCCGCGAGCACCACCAGCCCCAGCAACGCAACGCTACGCATGGACGGCCTCCCCGACCGGCTGCGGCCGGGCCCCGAGCGGCAGCGGCGCCGCGGCCCGGGCCGGCTGGTGCTGCGGCGCGATCAGCGAGTAGAACACCGGCACCACGAACAAGGTGAACAGCGTGCCGACGGTCATGCCGGCCACCAGGATGATGCCGATGCTGTTCCGGGCCTCCGAGCCGGGACCCGAGACGAACACCAGGGGCAGATGCCCGAACACCGTGGCCGCCGAGGTCATGAGCACCGGACGCAGCCGGGTGAGGGATGCCTCTCGCAGGGCAGCCATTTTCTCCAGACCCTGGGCCTGGAGCGCGTTGGCGAATTGCACGATCAGGATTCCGTTCTTCGCGATCAACCCCACCAGAGTGATGAGGCCGACCTGCGAGTAGATGTTGATGGTCGTGAGCTCGAGAAAGGGGAAGAGCAGCGCCCCCGAAATCGCGAGCGGCACCGAGCCCACCAGCACGATCAGCGGGTCCCGGAAACTCTGGAACTGCGCCGCGAGCACCAGGTAGATGAGGAGCAACGCGAACCCGAGAGTCACGGTGAGCGCCGATCCCTCGCGGCGGATCTGCCGCGACTCGCCGCCGTAGTCGAGGGTCGTCCCCGGGCCGGCGGCCTGGGCGGCGGCCGCCTCCAGCACGTTCAGTCCTTCCTCCTTGGTGACGCCCGGCTTCACCCCGCCGAAGATCCGCACGGCGTTCCGCTGCTGGAACCGCTGGAGCGCCCGCGGAGCCACGGTGGACTCGATCCGCGTGAACGTGGAGACCGGTACCAGCTTCCCGCTCGGCGTCTTGATCTTGAGGTCGAGCAGCGGCCCCACCGTGGCCCGCCCGGAATCGCCGATCTGCGGGATGACTTTGTAACTCCGGTCGAAGTAGTTGAAGCGGTTCACGTAGCCGCCGCCCAGGAGCGTGCCCAGTTCGCGGCCCACGGTCGCCAAGTCGAGCCCGAGATCGGCCACCTGGTCCCGATCAATGACCACCCGCCCCTCCGGGAGGTCGAGCTTGAGGTCGGTGTCCACGTACAGGAACTTCCCGCTCTGCCAGCCGACGCCCACCACGGCGGACACCGTCTGGAGCAGCTGTTCCGGCGGCGCGTCGCTCTGGAGCACCAGTTCGACGTCGTACTGGCCCGGGGTGGGTAGCGGCGGATCGAGCCGCGGGAAGACCTGGAGCCCGGGGATCCGCGAGACGGCGCCGTACACCTGGCCCAACAGCTCGGGCGTCGAACGCTCGCGCTCCTTCCAGTCCCGGGTCACCATGCCGCCGAACGCGCCCCACGAGGCGGTGAGGGACCACATGAACTTGGCCTCAGGAAAGGCCTGGATCGTTCGGACCACCTCCAGCGAGGCCCGGTTGTTCGCCGCGAGCGAGGCGTCGGGCGCCGCCTGCATGAACAGGCTGATGTGGCTCTGGTCCTCCACCGGCGCGAGCTCCCGCCGCGAGTACTGATAGAGCGGCCAGGCGGCGAGCATCACCAGAACCGACGCCGCGACCACCGCCCAGCGCATGCCGAGCGCGCCGTCCAGGAGCTTCGCGTAGCCGCGCCGGACCCGATCGAAGCCCCCGTTTACGAGCCGGGTGAGCCGACTCTCGCGGCCCTGCTCATGAACGAAGCGCGAGCTCATGACCGGCGAGAGCGTCACCGCCACGATGCCGGAGACCACGACCGCCGCCGCCAGCGTGATGGCGAACTCGAGGAACAGCGAGCCGGTGAGGCCGCCCTGGAAGCCGATCGGGGTGTACACTGCGGCCAGGGTTACCGTCATGGCGAGCACCGGGCCCACCAGCTCCCGGGCACCGATCAGGGCGGCCTCGATGCGCGACTTGCCCTCCCGCACATGCCGCTCGACGTTCTCCACCACCACGATGGCGTCGTCCACGACGAGACCGACCGACAGCACGATCGCAAGAATGGTGAGCAGGTTCAGGCTGAACCCGGCCGCGTACATCACGATGGCGGCCCCCACCAGCGAGATCGGCATCGCCACCAGCGGCACCAGCGCGGTGCGAATGGATCCCATGAACAGGAAGACCACGAGTCCCACGATCAGAATGGTCTCGGTCAGCGTCTTGGTGATCTCCTTGAGCGCGTCCTCCATGAAAACCGTGGCATCGTAGGCCATCTGCATGTCAATGTCAGGCGGGAGGGTGGGCCGGATCCGGTCCATCTCGGCCCGCAGCCGGTGCGCCACCTCGATCTCGTTCACCCCCACCAGAGGCCAGACCCCGAGATAGACCGCCTCCTTCTCCCCGTACTTGGCGATCATGTCGGCCTCCTCCGCGCCCAGCTCGACCCGGGCCACGTCGCTCAGCCGCACGATCGCACCCCGCCGCTCGGAGACGATCAGGTCCTCGAACTCCCGGGGCGTGCGAAGATCGGTGTTGGCCAGCAGGTTCACCTGGACCACGTTTCCCTTGGTCTGGCCCACCGCGGCGAGATAGTTGTTGCGCTGGAGCGCGGCGTACACGTCGCCGGGCGCGAGGCCGAACGCGGCCAGCCGTTCGGGGTCGATCCACACCCGCATCGCCAGCTGGCGGCCACCCTCGATCGTCACCCGCTGCACGCCCTGGAGTGTTGCCAGCTGGGGCTGAAGGGTGCGCGACAGCCAGTCGGTGATCGCGGGGCCGCTCCGCTCGGTAGAGGTGAAGCTGAGGTAAAAGGAGGCGTACGGCCGGTCCGCCCGCTGGACCTCGACCACCGGCGGCTCGGCTTCGGCCGGCAGCTCCGAGCGCACCTGCTGGAGCCGGGCCGTGATCTCGGCCAGCGCCGCGGTGCTGCTGTGATCCAGCTTGAGCCGCACCGTTACTGTGCTGACCCCGGCCCGGCTGGTGGACTCGATATAGTCCACCCCACTGATCGCCGAGACCGCTCGCTCGATCGGTGTCGTGAGGAACCCGCGCACCGTCTCCGCGCTGGCTCCGGTATACACCGTGGTGATGACGACCTGCGAACTCTCGATCTGCGGGTACTGCTGGACCGGCAGGTTCGAAAGCGCGCGCCAGCCGACGAGCAGGATCACCAGGTTGACGACCGCCGCCAGGATCGGGTGCCTGATGAATACATCCGTAAAGGAGCGCATGATCGTTTGCTCGAGGTGGTCGGTTCGGTTGCAATCGCCTCAGCGAGTGGCGCCCGCCGCCGCGGTGGGTGAGCTCGCCGCCTCGACCCGCACCGCCTCGCGCAGCTTGAAGGAGCCGGTCGCCGCCACCTCCTCGCCCGGCGACAGCCCCGCCAGAATCAGGACGGTATCGCCCAGCACCGGGCCGCTCTCCACCGCCCGGGCATGGGCCCGGCGAGCCCCGGTGCTGTCAGCGGCGATGACCCAGACCTGGTCGCCCCCCGGGCCCCTCCGGAGCGCGCTCACCGGGATCGCCACCGCGGAGCTCGGCGCACCGGAGGGCACCTGGACCTTGACCGACGCGCCCGGCGCCGGCAGATGCGCGGACCCGCCGAGCCGGGCCCGCACCATGGCGTTCCGGGTGGTGGGATCGACCCGAGCGTCAATCGCCAGGATGCGAGCCTCGACTGGCTTGGCCTCATCCGCAGCCACCACCGTCACGGTCATCCCCTCGCGCAGGTTGGCGGCCACCCGCTGCGCCACGGCGAAGTCCACGTGCACCGCGTCTGACACGCCCTGCAACGTGGTGAGCTCGGTGCCCTCGTTCAGATACTGGCCGGGGTGCACGTCGGCGATGCCCACCCGGGCGCGGAACGGAGCCCGGATGGTCTTCTTGGCGATGATCGCCCTGGTCCGCGCGATCTGAGCCTCCGCCACCTCGAGCCGCGCCCGGGCCTGGTCCACCTCCTCCTGGGAGGTGGCCTCGTGCTGCCGCAGGCGCTCAAGCCGCGCGAGCGTCGTCCGAGCCAGCGCCGCCTCCGCCTCTTGCGCCTCGAGATCGGCCGCTTCCACCGAGACATCGAGCGCCACCAAGACCTCGCCCGGCTCCACGATCGCGCCGGGCCGGAGCGAGACCTGGCGCACGGTGCCGGCCAGCTCGTTCCGGAGGGAGATGGAGCGAAGTGCCAGGACGGTGCCGATCGCGGTCGTGGTGGGCCGGTACTCCCGGGCAACGGCCGGGGCGACCGTGACGAGCTCCACCGGCTCCGGGAAGCTCGCCGCCCCGGCTGCCTCCCTGGCGCTGGAGCTGTGCTTCCAGGCCGCGAGCAAGGCGCCAGCTCCGAGCACCGTGCCGAGGAGAACGAGGGGACCGATCCAGCGGCGCAGGGGGGCGCCAGAGAGGGAATTCATGAGGCGACTTCTCCAGGCAGGGTTTGGCGTGCGACAGTTTTACAACCATCAAACCATGCAGACGAAAAAAACGACTCCGTGTTTCAGGGAGTCTTCATAGTTTGATGAATATCAAACTTTCTCCAGGTTTGTCAAGGGAGAGATGTGCGTGGTAGCAATGGCATGCCGCCTGGCGGCGGTTCCGGTTTGCCAGCAGTCGGGTGGCCCGGTGCCCCACCCGGAAGCCGGGGGACAGAAGATCCGGCGGAGGCGATGCTCCACCCAGCTACCCCGGGCGCGAAGCTCGAGCCCTTCGGGACCGAATGCGCCCGCGAATCGGCTCCCGCAGGCCGGAGCAGCAATGGAGCCGGCGAGGAACGGTGAGCCGGGAATCTATCGCCCGGGGAGCAGCGTCGCCGCGATTTCCACCGCCGCCTCCGGGGTATCCGCTCGATGGATGTGGGCCCCTTTCAGCGCGCCGAAAAATGCCAGCGCCTCCGGCGAGGCCTGAAGCAGGATCACCGGCTTGCCGGCCCGAATGGCGAGGGCGACCTCGGAGGCCGTACCGGCATCTTCGACGCCGATGGCGATGACGACCTGGCTGGTCAGGACATTCACGTTGTTGCGTCCCTGGCCCAGGTCGGTCCGGATGGGAAGATCAATGGCCGCGCTCGGTGGGCGCTCGTCAGGCAGGATGCCCACCGTGAGGCTTCCTTCCACCTCCTTCGCTCCCCGGGCGGCGGCCTCCATGACCCCCGCCGGGCGCCCTCCGGTGAGAACGATCCAGCCGCGTCGGGCCAGCAAGCGGCCCAGCGCCCGGGCGCTCTCGAGCAGCGGCGCGCCGGCCTCGCTGCCTCCCATGACCCCCACGATGGGTCTCACGGGACCGGACTGCCCTCCGAGCTCATCGGGCGGCGAACAGCTTCCGCCGGGTGCTCGCCTCGCGCTCGAGCCGCCCGCACATGAGGTCGCAGAGCCGCATGACGTCCTGGTCCGCCAGGCGATACCAGATGCTCGGTCCGTCCTTCCGGCGTTCGACGAACCCGGCGGCGTAGAGGGTCTGGAGGTGCCTGGACGCGTTGGCCTGCCCGAGGCCGGTGGCACGGAGGATCTGGCTCACGGTGCGCTCCCCCTCTCGCAGGGCGGCCAGGATCGCCAGGCGCGACGGTTCGGCCAGTGCCTTGAAACGCTCCGCGATCGCGTGCAACTGGGCTCGGGAGAGCGGCCGCACACTCATGGTACCCCCGGGTCGGTTGCAGGGGCTCATATGGTAATGGGTGATCCTCGTCTCCGGCCAGCCGGCGGCGTGGTCCCGGGGACCGCTCCCCGGCGCATACTTGACTATACGACCATATAAGCATATGGTAATATAAAGCCCGGCACAAGGCCCGGCCACACCACCCCAGGCAGGCCGCAAGCCGCGACCCAATTGGTGCACAGTCTCCCTCAACGGAGCCAAGGCGCACCGCCGCCCGCCCCCGGAAACGCTCGGTCTGCCCTGCGTGCTAAAGGTGCCGGACGGCTCGTTCTC
>JBBIMQ010000063.1:0-10721 GCA_037444345.1 Gemmatimonadota bacterium
ACACTACCGCGGCAGCTCCCGGCTCGATGCCTGTATTCGGGGGCTGCTGGGGCCGGGGACCTGGGGAGTGCAGTTCACGGACTGGGCGGGACCGCGGGAGGGGTTGCGGAGCCTGCAGCTCGTGGTACCGGCCACGCCCGGAGGCCGGAGCCGGCAGTTCTATCTGGGTCTGGTGCTGGGGGACTTCTTCACCGGCACCGGCTACGAGATCGAAACCCGCGCCAGCGTCCCGGAACGGCGCGGAGATGGGGAGGTGGAGGTGCTGGGTTCGTTCGCGGAGGGCACGGCCGCGTTCCGGGTCACTGGTGTTACGGCGGACAGCGTCCCCGTCCGCGCGACCATCACTTGCCGTTCGGTGCGCTCGGTGGGCGCGCCCTGAATCAGGCGCCACCCCCTTTGGGGAGAGGAGAAGTGAAGATGTCTCGGACCTTGTTGCTCGCGGCCGGAGCCGCTGCACTCCTGGGTTGCCCGCTGCGGGGCGGCAGCGCGACGGCCCCGCTGGTGACGATCACGGCGCACGACTTTGGGTTCCAGTTGCCGGCGACGGTGCCGGCCGGAGCCGTGCGGGTGGAGCTCGTCAATCAAGGCCATGAGCTCCACCACGCCCAACTCCTGCGCCTCGCCCCGGGCAAGACCGTGGCCGAGTTTCAGGCGGCGATCGCCGGGGCGGGCGAGAAGTTCCCCGACTGGGCGATCCCCGTGGGCGGCCCGAACGCAGTGGAGCCCGGGGCCCGGTTCGTCACGGCGCAAACGCTGGAGCCCGGTGACTACGTGGTGCTCTGCTTCATCCCCAGTCCGGACGGGGTGCTCCACGTCGCCAAGGGGATGATCGCCTCGTTTCGGGCGGCGGCGGTCGAAGGTACCTCGAGCCCCGCCAACGGAACCTCGGCCGATGTGACGTACCGCCTGGCCGACTACAGCTTCACGCCATCGGGACCGGTCACCGCCGGGCGGAGGACCATCCGCGTGGTGAACGATGCCGCACAGCAGCACGAGCTGGTGCTCGCGCGGCTCCAGCCTGGAAAGACGGCCCGCGACCTCCTCACCTGGGTCCAGTCCTTCCAGGGTCCCCCGCCGGGCCGTTTCGTCGGCGGGGTCGTGGGCCTCGCCACCGGGCGGGACGCGACGATGGAGTTCGACTTCACCCCCGGCTCCTACGTGCTGCTCTGCTTCATCCCTGACATGACCGACGGCCTGCCGCACGTCGCGCACGGAATGGTGCAAGAGTTTCGGGTGGAACCGGCGGGATCCTGAACCGAACGACCGGAGACCTGGGCACACGGGCGCCGGGCCAGGCCCGGCGCCCGCCAGCGGCCCCGCCCTCTTCGGTTACGGTTTGGCGAGACGACCAGCGGGAGTAGGAGGGGATGGACATGAGAGCGGTATCCTGGATGGCGATCCTGGCAGGGGTGCTCCTGGGCGCCGCCTGCGGTGGCGGTCCGACGGGGGACGGCGGGGGCGGAGGCGGAGGCGGAACGCCCGAATGGACCGTGATGGTCTATCTGGCCGGCGACAACAGCCTCGCAGTACAGGGCATTCTGGATCTGGACGAGATGGAGGACGCAGGAGTGGATCCGCGGGTCCGGGTCGTGGCCCAGGCGGAGTTCAGTCCGGATGTGCTCCAGCAATACCAGTGCACTGCCGCCTGCTTCAATCGGCCGAATTTCAACACCTTCCGCTACGCGATCACCCAGGCTGGCGGCAGCGCGAAGAACGGCCCCGACCGGGGTGTCGTGACCGACATCGGGAACGTGGACATGACCGACCCGAACACGCTCCGGGCCTTCGTGCAGTGGGCCCAGCAGAACCATCCGGCCAAACGGTATCTGCTGGTTCTCTGGAACCACGGCGGTGGGTATACCGGGCTGATCCAGGACGAGACCTCGGCCGGTAGCGGGCTCATGACGGTGGACGAGATGCGCACCGCGCTCGCGGGCCTGGGGCCGATTGACGTGATTGACTTCGACATGTGCCTGATGGCCGGCTACGAGACCCTGGTCAAGCTGGACGGGATCGCCAGCTTCGCCGTGCTGTCGGAGGAAGTGGTGCCGGGCGAGGGGAACCCGTATGCCGATATCATCAACGCGCTCCAGGCCGCACCCACGATGGACGCCAGAGCGGCCGCTGCCATGCTGGTGGACCGGTTCCACGCTTCCTTCCAGGGTAACAAGGCTTCCACCACCAAGTCGGCTTACGATCTCGCCGGGCTGGCGAGCTTCGAAACCGCGCTCGGGGCGCTGGCCTCCGATCTCCAGGCCGGCCTGCCCGGCCTGGGTGCCACGATCAGTCAGGCGGCGCAGGCGAGCCAGAAGTTCAGCTTCCCCGAACTCACGGACATCGTGAACTTCCTGGATAGCCTGGAGGTCCGGGTGCAGGGGCAGACCGCGCTGCAGAACAAGATCGCGGCCGTCCGGGCCCAGGCCCTCGCCCCGAGCTTCCGGGTGAACGCCAGGGCCAGGAACGGCACGGGCTCGGGGCAGCAGGGGGCCGCCGATGTGTCCCGCGCCACCGGACTCCACATTGTCCTCCCGAGCGGCTCGGGCCAGGATGTCTTCGCGCAGAGCGGGCCGCAGAGTCTCGCGGCCTACCAGGCTCTGTATCCCAGCAAACCGTGGACCCAATTCCTGACCGCCTTCGCGGGCGGCCAACCCGCCACCCCGGTGGTGGACCAGGGGAATCAGCGGTTCGAGGCGTACCTCGTCTGGGAGCCCCAGGCGGTGCCCGCTGGTGCCGACGTGGACTTCTGGGTCCTCGAACCGAACGGGAACATCTATATCCCCGCCTTCGGCAGCGTGACTCCCAACGGGACAATGTCGAACGATTCCTACGCCGACGGGGTCAACTTCGAAGGCTATCTGACCAACCGGTTCGTGGAGCAGGGGGATTACGACATCTTCGCCAACCTGTGGCGGGACCCCCAGAACTTCCACCCGGCCTACGACCTGGCCTACCGCTACGACCAGACCGCGGGCTTCGCGCTCTTCTACACCGATCAATCCCTGCCTCTGCCGGTGTTGTCCCTGCAGGTCTCCTGGCTCGACGACCCGACACCCACGATCGCCGAGATCAAGGGGGGGGCCTACACCGATCTCCAGTACGTGGCCACCCAGTCGTACCCGAGTGCACCGGCACCGTCGCTTCGCCGGGAGCCCGCTCCCGGGGTTGCCTCGCTCCGAGCCCCCCGGGCACTGACCCCGGCGCAGGTTGCCGTCTTGCGCCAGGCGGTGACGGCCCACCGCCTCGGCACCTCGTTCCGGGCCCCCGGGTCGCCGCGGCTCTGGGATCTTCCCTTCGGTCGAGGAGGAAGCGGCCGATGAGACTTCTTGCTGCTGCCGGCATCGCGTTCCTCCTCGCCGCGTGCCGGCCGGCGAACAGCGGAGGGCAAATACCCTCCCCCCTCCGGGTAACGGTCCACGACGTCCTCACCCAACCCGGGCTGGTGGGCAAGACCGTCGTGGTGAGCGGGCGGTGCCTGGGGTACTCGGTGCCCACGGTCGCCGCCGGCTCGCCACCGATTACCCGAAGCGACTGGCAGCTGGAAGACGGCGGGGAAGCGGTCTGGGTCACGGGGCCCCTGCCGGAGGGCTGCAGCGCCACGGCTGGCGCAGCCACGCGCACCGAGCTCACGGCTGCCGTGGCGCAGGATACGCTGCCCGCCTTGGGAGGGCAGGAGCCCCGCCCGAGGCAATACCTGGTGGCGCGGCGCTGACGAGTCGGATTCCCTCGGGCGCAGGAAGTGACGGGGGGCTCAGTGCCTAGGGCGCTGAGCCCCCCCGACGGCTCCGGTCCCGGCCGGTGCTAGTGCAGCTCCCGCTGCTTCCGCCTGGAAACCTCGTCCAGGAATCGGCGCTCCTCGGCGGTGAGACTCTGGATGCCGTAGGCGCTGATCTTGTCGAGCACCCGATCCACTTCAGCCGCGACCGGGTCGGAGCCGCCGCGGGGCGGGAGGGGCCGCGGCGGCGTGGCCGCTCTGGGTTCCGGTTCGCGACGCGCCGTCTGACGGGCCATGACGACCGGCTCGGTACTGCGTGGCTCGGCCGGGACACGCCGGCGACTCAGGCCCTGGGCCTTGAGGAACGCCCAGCCGACCAGCATTCCGCCCAGGTGGGCCTCGTGCGCCACGTTATCCGCACCGATGCGGGCCAGCACGAGGTCCAGCGCCGCGAGCACCAGGACCAGGGTCCGCGCCCGGATCGGCAGCGGAATCGGAAAGACCAGGATCTCGGCATCCGGCCAGAACAGGGCGAAGGCGACCGCCACGCCGAGCACCGCGCCGGAGGCGCCCACGATGGGGCCCTGGGGCGTGACCGCGTGGAGCACCACGGCGGCGAGTGCCGCTCCCGCCCCGCAGGAGAGGTAATAGGTGAGGAACGCACGGCTCCCCATCCGGCTCTCCACTGCGGTGCCGAACAGGTACAGCCCCAGCATGTTCGTCGCGAGGTGAAGCAGGCCTGCGTGGACGAAGAGGTAGCTGAGGATGCTCCAGGGCTGGCTCCAGACGCTGGCGGGATCGAGCGCGAGCAGCCCGACCGCGCGGGGAGAGGTGAGGACCGTCCAAAGCAGCAACTGCACCACGGCCGTGACCATCATGAGACGGCCGACCATGGGGGTGAGGCGAGGCAGGGACGGGTTGCTCAAGGCCATGGAAACACCCAACTACTGAAACCCGAACGACTTCCCCTTTGTTCCGCTACCCTGGGCGGCGGGCACTCCGGCAGATCCGGTCACACAGCACCGCAAACTCGATGCCCGCTGCTCGAGCCGCCTGGGGGAGCAGGCTCATCGCGGTCATGCCGGGAAGGGTGTTCGCCTCTAAACAGAATAACTCGCCCTCGGGTGTCAAGCGAAAGTCAACCCTCGAGTAGCTCCCCAGCTTGAGCGCCTGGTGCGCGGCCAGCGCGAGCTGCCGGCATTGCGCGGCGACGGGCTCGGGGAGGTCGGCGGGAAAGATCTCCTGCGACATCCCTGGGGTGTACTTGCACTCGTAGTCGAAGATCTCGTGCCGGGGGATGATCTCCCCGACCGGCAACGCCTCGCCCTCGAGGACCGCGACGGTCAGCTCGCGGCCTGGCACGAACGCCTCGACCATGACCTCGTCGTCGTACTTGCGGGCCAGGTTCACGGCCGCCTCGTACTCCTCGGCCCGCTTCACCACCGTGAGACCCACGGTGGAGCCTTGCTTCGATGGTTTCACCACCAGTGGCCACCCCAGCCGGGCGCCGGCGTCGCCAGGTGGGACAGGGGCCATAAGCCAGTCCGGCGTCGGTACTCCGGCGTCGCGGAACAGCCGCTTCGACAGATCCTTGTCCATGGCGACGCCGCTCGCGATCGGCCCGCTCCCCGTGTAGCTGACGCCGAGGATCTCCAGGATGGTCTGGAGGGTGCCGTCCTCTCCGCGGCCGCCGTGCAGCGCGAGGAACACCACATCCGCCTCCCGGACCTCGCGCAGTTGTCCCAGCGTCCCCAGCAGAAAGGCGGCCTCCTTCCGGTCGAGTTCCTCGACCGAGGGAGGCTCGGTGCCCACGGTCCCGTTCAGGAAGGCGGCCTCGCGCGCGGCGTCCACCACGCCGAACACGGTGTCCACCAACACGATCTGGTGCCCCAGGCTGCGGAGCGCGGGAACGACCTGCTGGGCGGTCGCGAGCGAGACAGCCCGCTCAGCGGAGGCGCCGCCTGTCAGAACGGCTAGGCGCACCGGCGACCGATCCTCGAGCTCCGGCTCACTTACCGGGTTCCGATCATCTGCTGGAGCAGGTCGTACCGGCTCACGATCCCCACCAGTTTGCCTTCCTTCTGAACCAGCACGGCCGGGCTCTCGCGGGTGAGGATGGCGGCGAGGCGGTCGGTGGTCATCGAGGCGTCCACCACGGGAAGGGGAGGCTCCATGACTTCACGAACCGGGCGATCGAGCAGCGCGGGGTGCTCGAGGGCCCGGGCCATGAGGGTGCCCTCGGTGAGACTGCCCACCGATTCGCCGTCGTCCAGGACGGGAAGCTGGCTCACATCCCAGGTGTTCATGAGGTTGAGCGCCTGCCGGACCGCGGCGGAGGGTGCGACACTCACCACCGCCGGGGCGCGGCTGTGGCGGCGCGCCAGGAGTTCTTCCACCGTGATGTGAGGCGCCTCGAGCAACTGGTTTTCCTGCATCCACTCGTCGTTGAACACCTTGGAGAGATAGCGCTCCCCGGTGTCGGCCAGAATCGTGACCACGCAGGCGTCGGGGTCGTCCACCTCGCGGGCCACCTCCAGCGCCAGGTGGACATTGAGGCCGGCCGAGCCGCCGACCAGGAGTCCCTCCTCGCGGGCGAGCCGCCGGGCCATCGTGAAGGCGTCGCGATCGGAAACCTGGCGGAATTCGTCCACCCAGTCGAACCAGAGGGTGGAGGGGATCTTGTCGCCGCCGATCCCCTCGACCTTGTAAGGGTGACCTTCGCCCAGGGCCCTGGTCTTGGAGTAGCCGGTGTACAGGGACCCCTGCGGGTCCCCGGCGATGACCCGGACGGCGGGATTCCGTTCCTTGAGATACCGCCCGGCGCCGCTCACCGTTCCACCGGTCCCCGCCCCTGCGACGAAGTGGGTGACCCGGCCGCCGGTCTGGGTCCAGATCTCGGGCCCGGTGGTGTCGTAGTGGGCTGCCGGGTTCTCCTGGTTGTAGAACTGGTTGGCGAGAATGGCGCCCGGCGTTTCGGCCACGATCTGCCGCGCCTTGTTGACGTAGTTATCGGGATGGTCAGGCGGCACGGCCGTCGGAGTGATGACCACCTCCGCGCCGTACGCCTTGAGGAGCCGCACCTTCTCCTGCGACATCTTGTCCGGCATGGTGAAGATGCAGCGGTATCCCTTGAGCGCCGCGGCCAGCGCGAGGCCGACGCCAGTGTTCCCACTGGTGCCTTCCACGATCACCCCGCCGGGCTTGAGCTCCCCCCGTCGCTCGGCGTCCTCGATGATCCGGAGCCCGATGCGGTCCTTCACCGAGCCGCCCGGGTTGGTGTATTCCGCCTTCCCGTAGACCGGAGTCCGGATCCCCCGGCCCACCCGCGCGAGCCGGATGAGCGGCGTCCACCCGATCGTCTCGAGCACCGAGTCGTAGGGTTTCTCGTGCGGGGGGCTCACGGCGTGGTGCCTCCGGCCTGCGGGTGCCGGAAATGTACCGGCTGGAGGAAGAGCGCGGCGACCGGGGCCCCGTTGCGGCGCGCCGGCGCGAACCGGAACCGGGGCGCTGCCCGGAGCGCGGCGGAGTCCAGCGCCGGATAGCCACTCGACTCGGCCACCCGGGTCGAATCGTCCACCACGGCCCCCCCCTCGGTGACGAACAGCCGGAGAATCACCTTGCCTTCGATCCCATGGGCATAGAGCGCGGGCGGGTAATCCACCGGCGATTCCGCATTCACCATGACCGGCGCCTCGACGCCGCGCGGGGCCGGCGCTTCGGCCGGCAGCCGCATCGTGTCCGTGTCAGGCCGGGAACAGCCGGCCGCGAGCAGCAGTGCCGTGCCCCACACCCTCGACGGGGAGCCCGGAGGTGTCATCGCTCCGTCCTCCGCTTGAGCTCGGCCAGGCGGTTCAACGCCTCCAGCGGAGTCAAGGTGTCGAGGTCCAGCGCCCGAAGCTCCTCGACGACCGGGTGGACCGCATCGGCCTCGCGGAACAGGGCGAGCTGGCGCGGGTCGGGCTCGGCCGGAGCTCCGGGCACCACTCGATGCTCGCACTCCAGCAGGCGAAGGATCTCCGTCGCACGCCGGACCACCGGTTCCGGCAGCCCGGCCAACTGGGCCACGTGAATCCCGTAGGACCGGTCGGTCCCGCCCGGCTCCAGGCGGTGGAGGAACACCACCTGGTCGCCCGATTCGCGGACCGCCACGTTCAGGTTCCGGGCGTGCGCCAGCCGCTCGGGAAGCTGGATCAGCTCGTGGTAGTGGGTGGCGAACATGGTGCGGCACCCGATCCGATCGTGGAGGTACTCGGTCACCGCCCAGGCGATGGCAACGCCGTCGTAGGTCGACGTGCCCCGGCCGATCTCGTCCAGAAGGACCAGCGATTGGCGCGTGGCGCTGTGGAGAATGGCACTGGTCTCGCTCATCTCCACCATGAAGGTGGATTGCCCGCCCGCCAGGTTGTCGCTGGCGCCTACCCGGGTGAAGAGCCGGTCCACCACCCCGATCTCCGCGCTGTCCGCGGGCACGAAGGAGCCCATCTGCGCCAGGACCACGCAGAGGCCGATCTGGCGCAGGATGGTGGACTTGCCCGCCATGTTGGGGCCCGTGACCAAGAGCACCCGCTCCGCCGGCTCGAATCGCACGTCGTTCGGGATGAACGCCTCCCGGGGCATGAGGCGTTCGATCACCGGATGGCGGCTCTGGCGGAGGACGAGCGAGAACCCCTCGTGGACCCGCGGCCGCACATAGCCCCGGGTCGCCGCCGTCTCGGCCAGCGCGGCCCAGACATCGAGCCGCGCCAGCGCCTGCGCGGTTCGCTGGATCCGGACCGTGGCCCGCCCCACCTGGTCCCGCAACAGGCCGAACAGCTCCGCCTCCCGCGCGGCGATCCGCTCCTCGGCGCCTAACACCTTGGCCTCGTACTGCTTGAGCTCGGCCGTCACGTACCGCTCGGCGCCCGTCAAGGTCTGGCGGCGCTCGTAGTCAGGCGGCACCCGCGCCGCGTGAGGGTTGGTGACCTCGAGGTAGTAGCCGAACACCTTGTTGTAACCGACCTTGAGCGACGGGATTCCGGTGCGTTCCCGCTCCCGCTGCTGCAGCGTGGCGATGTATCGCCGGCCCCCCTCCCGCAGCTCCCGGAGCTGGTCCAGCTCGGCGTCGAAACCCGGCCGGATCACCTCGCCGTCGGCGAGCGAGGCTGGCGGGCGATCGGCCAGGCCCCGGCCCAGCTCCGCCGCCAGATCGGCCAGCACGTCGAACTCTGCCGCCACCTCGCCCAGCGCCGCGCTCCGCTCCCGCTCGGCTACGCTGGCCAGCGCCTCGAGCACGTCGGGCAGGCGGGCGAGCGAGTCGCGCAGCGAACCCAGCTCCCGCGGCGTGGCCCGGCCTGCCGCCGCCCGCCCCGCGAGCCGCTCCAGATCCCGCACCCCGTCCAGCGCCTCCCGGATCCGGCCCCGGGCCCGGTGATCCCGGACCAGCACCTCGACGGCGTCGAGACGCTGGTTGATCGCGACGGGGTCGCGCAGCGGCGAGAGCACCCAGCGCCGGAGCAGCCGGGCGCCCGGGGGCGTGACCGTCAGGTCCAGCGCCTCGAGCAGCGTCGTGCCCCGCCCCCCGGCCCGCAACGGCTCCACCAGCTCGAGGTTCCGGCGGGTCATCTCGTCCAGCCACAAGTACTGCGCGGGGCGGCGCACAACCGGGCGTCGGAGATGGGGGACGCCCGCGGGCTGGAGTTCGACCAGGTACCGGAGCAACGCTCCGGCGGCCCCCAGCGCGGGCCCATCCGCCGGACCGATCCCCAGGCCGTCCAGCGAGGCGAGCGCGAAGCGGCGCCCCAGCTCAACGCGCGCCAGGTCGGGGTCGAATTCCCAGCGATCCCGGCGCGCGGCCAACACCCCATCGCCTAACGGAAGGCTCGCGTCGCCCGGCACCACCACCTCGGCCGGACCCAACCGGGCGATCGCTTCGGCGACCTCCCCCGCCTCCACCGTCTCCAGCAGGAACTCGCCCGTCGAGAGGTCAATCGCCGCGAGGCCGGCCGGCTCCCGGCTTCCCGCCCCGGCGGGCAAGTTCACCGCCACCAGAAAGTTGTTCCGGTTACCGGCGAGGCAGCTCTCTTCCAGCGTGGCCCCGGGAGTCACGGTCTCCACCACCTCCCGCCGCACCAGCCCCCGGGCCAGCTTGGGATCTTCCACCTGCTCGCAAATCGCTACCCGGTGGCCAGCCGCGATGAGCTGGCGGAGATATTCCGCCGCTGCCTTCACCGGCACGCCGGCGAGCGGAACCCCGTCCCCCCGGGAGGTCAGGGCGATCCCCAGGAGCTTGGACGCCAGGTGCGCGTCCTCGTAGAACATCTCGTAGAAGTCGCCCATGCGGAAAAACAGGATCTTGTCCCGATGGCGGGACTTGATCTCCCGGTATTGCTGCATGAGCGGCGTGTTGCCGGGATCGGCTACCCGTCCGGTCATGGCTCCTTCACCACGAACGGCGACCCCCCGGTGGCCCGGCGGACCGCGGACAGGGCCGCCTGCGCCTGCGCTCGATCCGGGTAGGGGCCGACCCGCACCTTGAACAGATCGGCTTGCCGCACTACGTAGGCGGCGAAGCCGGCGGACTTGAGATCCGCAACCAGTTTGTCCGCCGCCGCCCGGGTGTTCACCGCGCCTGCCTGGATCGCAAATCCGGTCCGTGCCGGGGCTGGCGCGGGCGGCGCCTTCACCGTGTCAGGCGCGGCGCTGTCCCGAGCTGGCGGCGGGGCGGTGCACCGCCCCTGGAGCCACGCGAGCTGATTCCGGACTTCGATATCCTCGCCCACCCGGGCCAGCCCGTCCGACAGCCACCCGCACGCGTCGGCCGGCCGCCGGAGATCGAAATACGCCCGGGCAGTCCAGTATGCCGCGGCCGGGACGAGCGGCGAATCGGGATAGTCGGATCGGAGCCGCTCCCCGTGGCGCGCCGCGCCGGCCGGGTTGCCGGCCCCGTAGTCCAGCATGGCGAGCTGGAGCAGGGCGTCATCCGCCCAGGGGGAGAGGGCGTATTCCACCGCGACGCGGCTGAGAAGTCGGC
>JBBIMQ010000064.1:0-10693 GCA_037444345.1 Gemmatimonadota bacterium
ACGGATCGGCCACGCTGGCCGCTCGCGGGGACCGGTGAGCGCGGCTGCGGACGCGGCACGTCAGATGTTCAGCGCCGGCCGGAGCGGGTGCTCGCGCGGGTCGCCAGGATAGAACACACGCTCGAGGAAGAGTCCCGAGGCGGGCGCCGTGAGCCGGGCTGGCAGCGGCGACTCCCGGCCGAGCAGCGCCGCCGCGCCTTCCGGATCGAGCCGGCCGCGTCCGACCTCGACGAGCACGCCGGTCATCCGCCGCACCATCTTCCAGAGGAAGTGCGATCCGACGACCCGCAGGAGCACGAGATGCGCGTGCGGCGCCACGGCGACCTCCTCCACCTGCACCATCGTCGAGACCTCGGCCGCGTCGGCGTCGGTGAACGCCCGGAAGTCGTGCCGGCCGATGAACGCCCGCGCCGCATCGCGCATCCGGTCGACGTCGAGGGGGTCGCGCACCCACCACACGAACGGCTTGCCGAACGCCGTGCGCCGCGTGGACACCTGATAAAGATAGCTGCGGGCCACCGCGTCGCGCCGCGCGTGGAACCGGTGCCCCGCCGGGCGGATCTCGAGGATGTTGATGTCGGCCGGGAGCGCGTCGTTCAGGCGGGAGGCCAGCGTCGCCGGCGGGAGCGTCGTCGCCAGGTCGAGGTGCGCGACCTGCGCCAGCGCGTGAACGCCCGCGTCGGTTCGCCCCGCGCCGTGCAGCTCGAAGCGATCGCGGCCGGTCACCTCGCGCACGGCGCGATGGATCTCGCCCTGGACGGTGCGGGCTACGCGGACGTCGCCGAGGCGGTGGCGGAGACCGGCGCGTGAGGCCGCTCCGGGTGGCGCTCGCCAAGGGCCGGCTGTACGAGCCTGCCGCGGCCCTGTTCGCCCGAGCGGGGATGGCGCTCGATCCCGAGCCCGGCCGGCGGCTCCTCGTCCCGTCGAGCCATCCCGGTGTCGAGTTCCTCGCCGTCAAGCCGGCCGACGTCCCGGTCTACGTCGAGTCCGGCGCCGCCGATCTTGGAGTCACGGGCACCGATGTGCTGCGCGAGCTGGAGCCGGATGTGCTGGAGCCACTCGAGTTAGGCTTCGGCGCCTGCCGGCTGGTGGTCGCGGGCCCGGCGGACGGACCCTGGCCCGTGCTGCCAGGCGGCCGGACGCCCCGGGTGGCGACCAAGTATCCCCGGCTCGCCTGGCGCCACTTCGCCGAGCGGGGCCGCCCGGTCGAGATCATCGAGGTAAGTGGCTCGGTCGAGGTGGCCCCCTTGCTCGGCCTCTCCCACTGGATCGTGGACCTGGTGGACACCGGCAACACCCTCCGGGCCAACCGCCTGGCGGAACGGGACACGATCCTCCAGGTGGGCGCGGTCCTGGTGGCCAACCGGGCCAGCCAGAAGCTCAGGCTCGAGGCGCACCTCGAGGGGATGGGGCGGATCGAACGGGCGGTGCGGAGCCAGGGAGGAGTGAGCGGGCGCAAGCCGTAAGTCGTGAACGGTAACCGGGTCGCCCGGCGACTAGCCTGACAGTTGGCGATTCCTCTCGAGGAAACCCAGCAGAAGCCAGGTCGAGCCCATACAGTCCCGTCATGCGGGGGAAGGCACACACCTGGGTTCCTTTCTTGATCCTCGCGCCCAGGATAACCCCGACCACGGCGCCCAAGGCCGCGCCAACGAGACCAGCTCCCACCGTCGCTCCTGCGCAGCTCCCGCGCTGCGCTGCATCCGACTCGGAACATAGCTCGTGTCCCACCACGGCCCCAGCGATCCCCAATACCGCTGCCCCTATTGCCAGTCCCTCCCAACGGTAGTCCCTGCCGTTGCGATCCCACGAGAATTCTCCTCGTTGGCCGTGCCCCGGTGCCAGCTCATCAAGCTGCAATCTGTACGATGGCAGATCTCTTGCTACACGCTGCGCGGTGGCGGGGGCAGCCTGACAGAGGATCAGCGCCCACACCAACAAGATTCGTCCGGGCATTCTCAGAACGCCGCGGAAGTTGTTGTGCTTTAGCGACCTGAGCGACATGGGCCTCTCAGCGGATGCCCGCGAACCTCCCTCCAGGTCACCCATACTTGTGGTTGACAGCCGCCCTCACCCTGCCGCCTTCCGCGCGAGTTCAGCCGCCAGCTCCACCGCCGCCCGCATGCTGGCCGGATCGGCCAGCCCCCGCCCGGCGATGTCGAAGGCCGTCCCGTGATCCGGCGAGGTGCGGGGAAACGGAAGCCCCAGCGTCACGTTCACACC
Organism: Gemmatimonadota bacterium; assembly: GCA_037444345.1. Lineage (GTDB taxonomy): Bacteria > Gemmatimonadota > Gemmatimonadetes > Gemmatimonadales > GWC2-71-9 > JADJOM01. The sequence continues at coordinate 2,224 of JBBIMQ010000064.1, forward strand.
CCGGCCGAAGGCGGCCACCTTGATCGCGGTCATGCCCACGTCGTGGTACGGGGCCAGGACCGCGTCGAACTCGCCGCGGAGGGCGCGAACGAACACGGTGTCGGCGGGCAGCGGTCCGGCGGCGCCGAGCCGCTCGGCCGCAGGCCGGAGGACGCGGTCGTCCTCGTCGCCGAAGAGGCCCGCCTCACCGGCGTGCGGGTTCAGGGCACAGAGCGCGAGCCGGGGCTCGGCGATGCCCCACCAGTCGCGCAGCCCCCGTTGGGTGAGGCGACCGGTGCGGATGATCCGGTCCGTGGTGACCAGGCGGGGCACGTCGCGCAGCGGCACGTGCGTGGTGACCAGCACCACCCGAAGCCGGTCGGCGGCGAGCATCATGGCGACTTCGACGTCGCCGGCCAGGTGGGCCAGCCACTCGGTGTGTCCCGGCCACGGGTACCCCGCAAGGTGGAGGGCGTGCTTGTTGGCGGGCGCGGTCACGATGGCATCCACCTCGCCCGACAGCGCCAGCTTCGCCGCCGTCTCGATGGCCCGGCCCGCGATCAGGCCGGCGCGGCGGGCCCGGGCAGGATCGCCGCCGTTCCCGCTGCCCTCCCCCCACCGCCCCAGGGGGACGGCGCGCGCCGCGGGGATCGCGGCCACCTGATCCTCGGCGCCGAGCAGGACGACCTCCGCCGCCAGGGGGGTGGCCAGGGCCTTCGCGGTGACCTCGGGGCCGATGCCGCGAGGGTCGCCTAACGTGACGGCGAGGCGGGGAAGGCGGGTGGAGGAAGGGGCCATCGCGAGCTTTCGGCTGTGGAGCGGCGAGCGGAGAGCGGGTTCCGGCCCGCCATGAGCCGGGCCAGGGGTACCGCGCGGCCTGCCCCCGGGCCGCCGCCTAGAGCCTCACGTCCACGTAGGTCGCCGCCCGCAGCCGATCGAGATACCGCCGGACGGCGAGCTCCTCGCCCAGGCGCTTGCGGATCTGCTCCTTGACGTCGTCGTACACCACCGGCCCCGCGGGCCGGCGGGCCAGGACCTGGAGCACGACGTACTTGCGGCGAAAGCCCTGGTCCTTCTCGATCTCGAAGACCGGCAGCACGCTGCCACCCCCCGAGTCGGCCGCCGCCAGGGCCGCCTTGTACTCCGGCAGGAGCTGGTCCTCCGGCACGTCCTCGGCCACGGGCGGGGCCTCGGGGAAATGATGCAGGCGTTGGAGGGAATCGAATGGCGCCCCCGCGAGGAGCGCGGCCCGGACCGCCTCCGCCCGGGCCCGCGCGCTGTCCGCGTCGGCCGCTGTCACCTCGGGCATGAGGAGAATGTGGCGGGCCTGGACTTCGGCCGGCTGGGTCCGCTCCACCTGGATGATGTGGAATCCGAACACGGTCTCTACCGGGTCGGAGATCTGCCCCGGTCTGAGCCGGAAGGCCACGGCCTCGAACTCCGGCACCATCTGCCCCCGGCGGAACCAGTTGAGCTCCCCCCCCTGATCCCTGCTGGCCTCGTCCATCGAGAAGCGGCGCGCCGCGGTGGCGAAGTCGGCCCCCTTGCGCAGTTCCCGCACGATGGAGTCGGCGAGGAGCCGGGCCCGCTCCCGGGCTTCGGGCTGGGCCCGCGGGGCGACGACGATGTTGCGGAAGCTCACCGTGGCCGGCCGCCGCCCGATCTGGTCCTGGTACAGCTCGAAGTAGGCCCGCATCTCCTTCTCGGTCGGCTGGACCGGCTTGAGCTTCCCCTCGCTCTTCAGCTTGTCAATCAGGCGCTGCTGATAGGCGGCCCGCCGCTGGTTGTCCGAGAGCCAGCGGCGGAACTCCTCGGGGGTCTGGAATCCCGAGCGCGCCAGCTCGCGGCGGAAGTCCACTTCGGAGGTGAACCGCTTGCGGATGTTCTGGTACTGCTCGTCCACCCCGCTGGCGATTTCCTGATCGGTGACCTTGATGCTGGTGTCCCGCTGGGCCTGCTGCACCAGCACCTCGGCGTCAATGATCGTGGAGAGCACCTGGCGACAGAGGGCCCGATACTGGGCCGGGTCGCCGGGGAGCTGCCCTCCCTGCCGCTGGGTGAAGAGTTCCTCTTCGAGCTGGGAGGCGAGGATCGCAGCCTCGCCCACCACTGCCACGATCCGGTCTACCGCGCTGGTGGAGTCGCAGCGGACCGGCACGCTCCCCCCCCGGCCGGGGGGGCGGCATCCTGGGCCGCGAGCGGCACCGCCGCGGCCGCGGTGGCGAGCGCGAGCAGCCGAACGAGAGCGGAACACCTCATGCGCCTAACGGCGAGCGGTATCGGCCGGCGGGGACGGAGCCGCACCCCGGGCGGGGGGGCCGGGAGGCCGGAGGCTATCTCCGCCCGCCTGGAGCCGCAGCTCCTGGGCCAGCCGCGCGGCGCGCTCGATGCCCGCCGGAACGATCCGGTAGCGGGCGCCCTCGCGGAGCACTGCCCCAAGCACCGGGGGGATGGGCCGCGGCCGGCTCCGGCTCTGCGCCACCCGGTCCCAGTGGCTCTCGATCTTGAGCCCGGCCACCTTGAGCCGCTGGGCGAGCGGCGCCTGGGGATCGGTGAGGTCGGTGCCGTAGAGATCGAGGTCCATGCGGAGCGTGTCGAGCCGGGCCCGGTACCGCTGCAGCAGGCTGGCCCACTCCTCGGGGGCCACCCCGATCCCGGCCGAGTCGGCCTGCTCCAGGAGCAGGGTGTTCTGGGCGATCGCGCGGGCGAAGTTGGCCAGGGCGGAATCGTTGCCGGCCTGGAGCTGGGTCGCGAACCCCGGGCCGAGCGCGTTCACCCATTTCATGAAGCCCGCGACGGTGAGCTTGCCGCCCCGGTAGGTGGCCAGGGTGCGGGTGGACCGCCGGGCCGCGTCGCGATCCGCCAGCGCCGCGCGCATCGCCTGCGGCGCGTCCCCCTCGACCTTGAGTCCCCGCTCCAGCCCCAGGCTGTCGAGGTACATCGAATCCAGCACCGCGCCCATCCGCTCGCGGGCGAACCCGGCCAGCCGGTCCCGCACCTCCTCGACCGGCGGCCGGCGGATGATGTGGAATCCGAAGGGCGACTCCACCACCCCGCTCATCCCTCCCGGCGGGAGCGTCCAGCCGGCGCTGTCGAATGCGGTGACCCAGCGCCCGCGGGGGGCCGGGGGCAGGAACCCTTGATCGAGCTTGGAGCCGGGATCTTCGGAGAGCTGGGTCGCGAGGAACCCGAACCGGACGCCGTGGCGCAGCCGTCCCAGGGCGTTCTCCGCCTTGCGGCGCGCCGCCTCGCGCGCCTTGGGCTCCGCCGTGGCCTCGGCGCGGAAGAGAATGTGCTGCAGCACCCGGACCTGGTCGGCCTGGTAGACACTGTCCCCCAGCCCGGGGCCGGGCGGCGCCCGCCGCGCCATCAGGGTGTCGTGCCACCGGGTCCCCTTGATCTCGGCCAGCTCGGGCCACAGCACCTGGGCGGCGGTGGCGGAATCGTCCAGCGCCCGGCCGCCCGCGATCGCCTGCGCGAACAGCATGTGGTCCACCCAGATATCGGCCACGAACCGGGCCGCCTCGGCGGAGACCGGCACCCCCTTGAGGGAGTTCAGCAGGCCGGCGAGCCGCTCGACCTTGAGCACCTCGCCGCCCGCTTCCGCCGCCACCTCGGGGCGGGAGACGAACGCTTCCCCGAGCTTGTCGCATCCCGCCAGTCCCAGCACCGCCGCCACCAGCCAGACCCGCCGCATGCCGACTCCGTTCCTCGTTGAGTGCCTGACTCCTCTCACGAACCGGCCACCGCGCTGAGCGCCCTTACCACCGCGGGCACCATCGGCGTCCCCCCGAGCCGGACCAGCCGCAGGGAGAGCGGCACGGTGCGCCGCACCTCGACCGAGAGCTGCACCCCATCCAGCGCCGCGGAGAGCCCGGTGAACCGGGGCGCCGCCCCCTGCCGGAAGGTGAGCCGCGCCTCCTCGCCCCGCACCAGCACGTGGGCCAGACCCAGCGCCGCGCCCACGACCCGGATCTCCGCCATCTGGAGCAGGGTCTCTGCCGGCTCCGGCAGGGGGCCGAACCGCTCCCGGAGCTCGGCGCGAAGCTCGTCAATCTCGCCGAGCGAGCCGGCCCGCGCCAGTCGGCGGTAGAAATCGAGCTTGACGTCGTCATCGCTCACGTAGCTGTCGGGGAGGTGAGCCGGCCGGTCCAGCACCACTTCTGGCGGCGGCGGCGGCTCCCCGCCCGGGCGGCCCTTGAGGGCGTTGACCGTCTCCTCCAGCCAGCGGAGATACAGGTCGAACCCGACCGCGTGAGCATGCCCCGACTGCTCGGCCCCGAGCAGGTTCCCCGCCCCTCGGAGCTCGAGATCCTTGAGCGCGATCCGGTAGCCCGCCCCCAGGTCGGTATGATGCTCCAGGACCCGGAGCCGTTCCTCCGCCTCGCGGTCCAGCTCGTCGGGGACCAGCAGATAACAGTAGGCGCGCCGGTGGCTCCGGCCCACCCGGCCGCGGAGCTGGTACAACTGGGCCAGGCCGAAGCGATGGGCATCGTGCACGACCATCGTGTTGGCGTTGGGCACGTCCAGCCCGGACTCCACGATCATCGTGGAGACGAGGATGTCCACCTCGCCCGACACGAACCGGCGCATCACGTCTTCCAGCCGGTCGGCGGGCATCTGGCCGTGGGCGATCGCGGTGCGGGCCCGGGGGGCCAGGCTCCGAACCCGCGCGGCGATGGGTTCGATGGTCTCGATCCGGTTGTGGACCACGAAGACCTGCCCCCCCCGGTCGAGCTCCCGGGCGAAGGCCTCCTCCAGCAAGGCGTCGTCCCAGGGCTCCACGAAGGTGAGGATCGGCGAGCGGTCCCGCGGTGGGGTCTCGATCAGGACCAGATCCCGGAGCCCCGACAGCGAGAGGTGCAGGGTGCGCGGAATCGGGGTCGCCGTGAGCGTGAGGACGTCCACCTGGAGCTTGAGCGCCTTGAGCCGCTCCTTGTGCCGCACGCCGAAGCGGTGCTCCTCGTCCACGATGAGGAGGCCCAGATCCTTGAAGGTCACGTCGCTGGAGAGCAGCCGGTGGGTCCCGATCACCACGTCAATCTCGCCCCGGGCGAGCCGCTCCAGGACCTGTTTCTGCTCCCGGGCGGTCCGGAATCGCGACAGCACCTCGATTCGCACCGGGTAGTCCGCCAGCCGCTCGCTGAAGACCCGGCCGTGCTGGTCGGCGAGGATCGTGGTGGGCACCAGCACGGCGGTCTGCTTGCCGGCCTGGGCCGCCTTGAAGGCGGCGCGCACTGCCACCTCCGTCTTGCCGTAGCCCACGTCGCCCACCAGGAGGAGGTCCATGGGGAGGGGCTGCTCCATGGCCCGCTTGACCGCCTCGGTGGCTTTCCGCTGGTCCGGCGTGTCCTCGTAGAGAAACGACGACTCCAGCTCCCGCTGCCAGCGGGTGTCGGGCGGGAAGGCGTAGCCCGGGGTGAGGTGCCGCCGGGCGTAGAGCTCCAGCAGCTCGGCCGCCATGTCGCGGATGGCCTGGCGGGTCCGCTCCCGCACCCGGTGCCAGGCGGTGCCGCCGAGCCGGTGGAGCCGGGGCGGCGGGCGATCGCCGTCCTCGCCCGCGGCCCGGTAGCGCTCGAGCTGATCCAGCCGGTAGAGCGGCACGTTGAGCCGGTCGCCGCCCTCGTATTCGACCACCGCCACCTCGAGGGTAGCGCCGCCCACCTGGATGGTCTCGATGCCCCGGTAAATCCCGATCCCGTGTTCCAGGTGGACCACGTAGTCGCCGGCCGCGAGCTGGCCGGTCACCGCCGAGGGAGCCGCCTGGCGATAGCGCCGCGGGCGGCGGAGCCGGCGGGCCCGGCGGAAAATCTCGTGGTCGGTGAGGACGCGGAGCGTCCGCATCACGAAGCCGCCGTCGAGCGCGCCGACCGCGAGGGTGGCGTTGATCGGGCCGTCGCCCAGCAACTCTTCCAGTCGCTCTAGCTGGCCCTCGTTGTCGCAGAGGATCAGTGTCGGGAGTTCCCCGCCGAGCAGGTGGCGGAGCCGCTTGAGATCCCGCTCCACCGGTTCCGGCGGGAAGAATCCCACCTGGAGGTCGGGTGTCTCGCTCCGGAGTTCCAGGCGGGGAAAGGCGGCGCGGCGCTCGAGCCAGCGTGCCGGGGTCTCGAACAGTTCCTCCCGGGACGGCGCGGCCTCGCCCAGCCGTCGGGCGACCTCCAGGTGGTGCGCCGCTTCCCTCCAGGCCCGCTCGACTTCCTCGCGGTTGGCGGTCGGGACTTCCTCGACCAGCAGGGTGTCCGCCGGGAGGAGGCCGAACAGGGTTTCCCGCTGCTCCGGTGCTCCGGCGATCGCGGGCCCGGCCGCCTCGCCGATCGGGAGGATCGTCACCTCGGACAGGGCCTCGCCCGATCGCTGGCTGGTGAGATCGAAGCTCCGGATGCTCTCCAGCTCGTCGCCCCACCACTCGAGCCGGGCCGGCGCGGCCATGCCGAACCCGTACACGTCAACGATCCCCCCGCGCACGCTGAACTCGGCCACTTCGGTAACTAGCGGCACGCGCCGGTAGCCCATCCGTTCCAGCGAGGCCACCACGTCGGACAGGCGAACGGTCTGGCCTCGCTCGCCGCCGGCAGGCGGGCCCGCGGACCGGCGGGACGCTGCGACTCCGAGCCTCAGCGTCCGCTCCGCCAGCGCTCCCGGCACCCGGGTGCGTTCCAGGGTGGCGCGCGCCGTGGTGACCAGGATCCGGAGGCGGCCCTCGAGCAGGGCGGCGATGGTTTCCACCCGCTCGCCCGCGATTTCGTAATGCTGTTCCTCTTCCCCCAGCGATTCGCGCTGGGGGTAGAGCGCGAGGGGGAGATCCGTCAGGTGCTGGAGGTCGGTGAGCCACCGCTCGGCGTCGGCGGGTGTGGCGGCAACCACGGTGAGGAGCCGTTGGGGGAACCGCCTGGCGAGCCAGGCCACGGCGACGGCGCCGCTCGAGCCCGGCAACCCGCCGAGGCGGAGCGCCGTGCCGCGGGCCGGGAGGCGCTGCGCAAGATCGAAAGCGAACGCCGTCCGCTCGAAGGCGTCGAGCAGCGGGCGGAGCGTCATCCCCGCCTCCGCCCTCCGCTGGCGAGGGCCACTTCCACCGCCCCCAGGATCAGCGCGGTCCAGAGCAGGGGGCCCTGCAGGCTCGCCCGGCCCACCCCGGCAAAGGCTGCGCGCCCGGCCTCGGCGGGCGGTGCGAGTCGGGCGCCCCGCCAGAGCGACCGCACCGCGCGGTCGCTCGCGGGCGCGAGGGCGCTTTCGCGAGGGTCCAGGTTCGCGGCGATGGCGCCGATCGTGTCGCGATCGGCCAGGAGGAAGTACACGCCCGGGGCCGGCGGGCGGAACACGGCACCGCCTTCCACCTGCCAGCGCCGGTCGCCGCTCGCGACCCCATCGGCCTGGTCGGGAAGCGGCACCGGGTCGCCTGGTGCCCCGTCGCGGAGCACCACCTCGCCCCGGGTCACGCGGTTCACCAGCGCGTCGAGGAAGGGCACGAAGCGGGCGGAAACGGGGAGGTCGGTCCATTCCGGTTCCAGCCGGCTTCCGATCAGCACCAGGTCGCCGCTCCGTACCAGCCAGGGCGCCCCGCCCGCAGTGGCGATCACTCCCTGCGGGGTGCCCCCGCGGGTGTATTCCAGCGCATGCCGCCTGGCCAGGCGCTCCCGGCCGAGGAGGGAGCCGCTGTCGGTCTCGGTGGCGGCCTCGAGCAGCGCACCGAATCGCCAGGCGGACCCCCGCCGTTCCAGGGCGCGGTTCAGCGCTCCCAGGGCCGCCGGGTCGGCCGGGGGCCAGACCACGGAGGCTCCGGGACCGAGAGCTCCCAGCGACACCGTGGAGCCCCGCCGGAGCCTGCCGCCGGCCTCGAGCACCTCCGCAGCCAGGCTCACGAACCGGTCCGCAGCCGACCACTGCACCGCCGCCACGGGCGCGATCCGCACCACCCCGACTCGCTCGTCGTCGCCGCGCAGCTCGTCCGGGTCCTTCGCGGCCCGGACCAGCCACCAGCCGGGGGGCGTTCCGGGCAGCGTCACCGACACGGGAGCGCCGGGCGCCGCCAGTGCCTGCCGGGCCGGCCGCCCGGCGAGCTGCACCGAGACCGGAATCGCCCGTCCCCCCGCGTCACCCCCCAGCTCCACGGTGACCGTGCCGCCCTCCGGGGTCCAGGGCTGGGGCCCGGTGACGAGGCGCGCGAGGCCGATGTTAGGCGGTGGCGGGCCCTCGGGCCGGATCACCACCAGCGGGACGGCGGGCTCCGCGGGGCTCAGCGCCGTGGCCTGGAGGTCCGACAGCAGGGCGATGCCACCGGGCCGGGGATCGCTCCGCACCAGCGCGCCGGCCAGAGCCACCGCCTGGCCCAGGTCCAGCCTGCGGCCGGACACGGCGACCCGATCCACGGCCTGGAGCAGCTCCTCCGGCGTCCCGCGCTGCGGGGGGCCGTCAGCCGTGAGCAGCCAGAGCGCATCGCCCGGGGTGGCCGCCTCCAGAATCCGCCGGGCGGCAGCGCGGAGCTCGACGAGCC
>JBBIMQ010000065.1:0-10677 GCA_037444345.1 Gemmatimonadota bacterium
AGACCAGGCGCGGTTCATCCCCGCGCACGCGGGGAACACGTTTGTCTAATCAAGTTAAAATCGTCCGACTGCGGTTCATCCCCGCGCACGCGGGGAACACGGGGTGCGGGGAGGGAGCGTCCGGCCCGAATGCGGTTCATCCCCGCGCACGCGGCGAACACGTTTGCGATTGCGTTGCCGTTCACGCGCGATCCGGTTCATCCCCGCGCACGCGGGGAACACGCGGCCCTCGATCCCGGCCCCCGGGGCGCGGCCGGTTCATCCCCGCGCACGCGGGGAACACCACAGCGACGCGCCTCCGCCTGTCCGGCGCCGCGGTTCATCCCCGCGCACGCGGGGAACACTCTTCTCAGCAACCGCAGAGCTACCAGAGGATTACGCGCCAAGCCCAGGCCCTACCGCCCAGACTGGCGCCCACCCCGGCAGCTCACCGAGCCCCGACTCCTTGCTTCGTTGACGCTCCTACGAGCAGTAGGTCCTACGCAACAGCACCATCGGACGGGGGTGCTGGAGGAGGCAGGAACCGGACTAGTGTGAGGCCGTCAAAATCTGCTGGCTCGCGGCGATTCGGACCCGCGGTCTCGAAGCAAAACCCGGAGTCCGTGGGTGCGGACCATGCCATGACTGCGGACCCATCCTCGAGCAGTTCCAGAACCTCCCTCCAACCCGGACAGAGTAGACCCCTACGTAGACGCCTGCCCGCAACTCTGCCAGCCACAGCGTGAGCCGGCCCCGCAAGCGCGGCGGCGCGTTCTCAACCACGATGACCAGCATCGCCCGATGTCGGCGTTGGAAGCGCCGGAGGCTGGCCCTCGGGCGCCTCTGGCGGCGGGGTCAGCCCACTCGCGGCCAGCAGCTCGCTGATCGTGGGAATGATCCTCTCCAGCACGTTCTCCCGCCGAAAGGCATCCCGACATGCGATCCGGACCATCCGCTCCAGCGGCCCGGTCGCTTCCCCACCCCGTTGCAGCCGGGCTACCACCCCGAATGCCGCCGGCACCACGGTCTCGAACTTGAAGATGTCCGCGATGTCGTAGACGAAGCTCTGCGGCTTCCCGCGATGGAGGAAGCCGATAGCCGGCGCGTATCCTGCTGCCAGGATCGCCGCCTCGCACAATCCGTAGAGACAGGCGGTCCCGGCTGAGAGTGCCCGGTTCGCCAAATCGGCCCGATCCCAAACTGCCGGGTCGTAGCGACGGCCCGCCCACCGAATCCCGTGAAGCTGCGCCAGGTTCTCGTACATGCGCCGCACCCTCGCGCCCTCGATGCCCCGAAGCTGCTCGACCGACCGCCGCGCTGGGGGATCCTCGCCGAACCTCATTCTGTACATCGCCCGCACCACCTTCAGGCGCGCGTCCTCATTCAGAGCGGCTTGAGCCTGATACAGCAGGCGATCGGCGCGTGCGCCGCCGGGCTGTCCCGCCGCGTACACCCGCACCCCTCCCTCGCCCACCCAGATGATCAGGCACCCCACCCTCGCCGCGAGCGCCACCGCCGCATGCGTGATGCGCGTCCCGGGCTCGAGCATTAGGCAGGCGAGCCCTCCCACCGGGATCTGCACCCGGGTGCCGTTCTGATCCAGCAGCACGAATGCCCCGTCGATGACGTCGATCTGCCCGTACTCGAGGAAGACGATCGCGGACCGCTCCTTGATCGGGATCGGCCGAAGCGGCACGTAGGGTGCGTCGCTCACGCCCGCGCCTTTCCCATGCGGCGGATCAGCATCAGCCCACAGCCGAACGCCTTGGCCCGTCCGAACCCGCAGGCCACGGCAGCGAGGAAGCTGGAAGGGTCCGTGACCTCCAGGGCCCCCTCCAGATCGATGACCCCGAGTCGCGCCGGGTCGCCGTCCCGCCGGGCCAGCCTCAGCACCCGGTGACCGAGCACTCGCACGGTCTCGGCCGAGGCCCGGAAGCCGGCGCGCTCGCCCTGACGCACAAGCCAGCTGCGCCCGGCAGCCTGAACCGCTTCCGCCCGCTGAGCCGCGCGCTCCGGACCCGGAGGCACCCGATACAGCGCGTCCATCACGACGTCCACCGGTTTGCCCCGACGTCCCGGCCCACCGCCCCGGGCCACCGTCGCGTTGGCTCGGAGCGAAAACGCCAGGCGGTCACCGGGATTCAAGAGCGGGGCAAACACTTTGGGAGGATCGATGTCGAACAGCCCGTGCCGATCCTCGGGTCGCCGCGCAGACAGCAGGTAGAAAATCCCCGGCGCCGCCTCGCGCCACAGGAAATCACGCCGGCGCTCGGGCACGTCGGCGAAGAGGGACCAGACCAACCGGTGCGCCGCTTCAACACGCCCCGAATCCGGCCCCGCCGGCACCAGCAGCGGCCACAAGGCCCCGGCCGGCGCATCGCGCCGCAAGCGCGCGCGGGAAAGCAGCAATTGACTCATCCCCCCTCCTTTCCGTCCTGCGCGGAGCGGTCGCCTGGCCCCGGAAGCAGGCCCACGTACACCGTGCGCTCCGCGAATTGCCAGCGGTCCCGGCGGGGAGCGGTGTCTCGCCGCCGCTCGCGCCGCACCGGCTCGAGCCCCGCGTCGAATCCGTCGCAGGCGTCGTGCGACACCTCCATGCTGAACGGGAAGGCCGGTCTCAGGCGGTCCGCCGCCAGGGCCGGGGGACCCGCCCGCTGCTCGAACGCTTCCCGCAGCGTCGCCGCCCGCACGATCGCAGGCGCGACTGGCAGCCCCAGCGCGTTGGCCTTGCGGCCGGCGTAAAGGACGAAGACGGGCTCGCGAAGCCGTGCCGCCAGCTCCTGGAGCGGCCATCGCGCCTGGGCCCGCGCCCAGATCGCGACCGTCGCGAGCGCGTCCTCCCGGTACACCCGCCTCGATACCGTCGTCTCCGGCATCCCTGCGGCAAGCACCGCCGCACGCGTCGCGGGCCGGCGGCGCCGGACCGCGGCCTCCGGGGCCGTCTGGGCGGTGTGATAGTCGACGATCGGGCGTCCGGGAACGTCCAGTCGCACCGCCACGCCGTAGCCGTCGTCCAGCGCGTCGTGCGCGCGAGCGTCCTCCCTCACCAAACCCAAAGCGGCGCCGAGTAACCCGAGTATCGCCGACCGACTGGGACGGTCCCAGGAGCCGCGCTCCTCGCCCACGGCGATGTCACCCCAGCTCGCCAGCGGAGCGTAGAGCGTGAACAGCAGAAACTCCGTCACGCGACGCACTCCCTCGCGAAGGTTACCAGATCTTTCAGGGTACCTCGCCGCTCGAATGGGGTCACGCAGAGCTCCGCGTGCGCCTCGGCGCATGGCCCGTAGGCCTGATCGAGATTCGCCGCGAAGTCGCCGAGGCGCCGCACCGACGCCTCCACCAGGTCCTGCTCACCCGGCCGCCGCCCGACCGGATCGAGGAATGCCGCCGCCAGGGTGCGCGGCTGCTGAGAACCCCGCTCCAGCCGCACGTACGACGCGCGGGCCCGGGAGGCGAAGCTGGCCTGCTTCCCCCTGGGCGCGACCGTAGCGGCACAGTTGAGCAGCGCCTGAACCGCGTCGGCCGCCAGCGTCCGGTCGCCCTGGAGGTTGGCCACCAGCAGGTCGCAGTCGACGCAGGCGTACAGGTAGAACAGCCCGGCGCCGTACTCCTGGACACCGATGAACGACGTCCCCGCGTCCTCCTGTTCCGCCGGGTTCTTGAGATCGTCCACCGCGACGTAGTAGTCGTCCTCCACTACCACCCGGTGCGTGGTCAAAGCATGCGCCACCTGCACCGCGGCCTCCCGGTTGAAGGCGGGATTGTCCGCGAGCATCCGGCCGAACATCGCGATGTCAGCGGCTCCGTCGGTACGCGCCAGGATTTCCTCGGCCTTCGGTGCGATCTCCTCGCCGGCGAGCGCGCGGTCGGCCAAGGCGATGACCCGCGCCCGCTCCTCGGGCGACACGAACGCGAGCTGTTTGATGTACGCGGGTTTGGTCGCGTCGTCATCGGGCTTCCCGAACACCGCTGCGATCTGCCGGGCCACCGCCAGCGCCCGATCGGGTGCCATGCCGCGGTCGATGAGATAGCGCCGCACCTCGTCGCCCAGCCGCTGGGTGCGCTGGCCGAGCCGGGCCCCGAGAATCTCGCGGAAGACCGGTGAGGTGCGCCAAGCGCGCTTGAGGCTCTGGGAGGAGATGCGCAGTCGGTCCACACCCCCGAAGCGGACCGTCTTGGGGCGCCCGGTGTCGTCCCGATTCAGGTTCGAGGCCGGGTACGCCGTGAGCAGATGGAATTGCAGAAACGTGGTCATGCGTGGCCCTCCTCGGGAGCCGAAGGTTCGGCCGGCGCGGCAGTCGCCGCGGCGTAGTAGTCAAAGGCCCAGCGGCGGCGCACGCGATCGCCCCGCTCGGGGTGGTCCCAATCCAGAAAGTCCTCCGCGAGCGCCGGGATGTTCACCGTACCGCCCAGAAGGGCGATCAGGCGGGTGAACGCGAGCACCAGCTCCTCGCCCGGTGCGGTCTGCAGCAACCGCCGAAAGCGCTGCTCCGAGAGCCGCGGCTGCTCCGCGCCCTGACCGCCCCCGGCCGCAGGACCCGGGAACCGCTGCCATCCGGCGGCCTGCATCGGCCGCCTTCCCGGGTCGTGCTCCTTCACCTGCGCGAGCACCCGGGCGAGATTGGCGGCGGCCGCGACCCGCCCCTCGTCGGCGCTGCCCCCGAGGGGCGTATACCCGAGCCGGCGGACGAGATCCAGCGTTGCGGGCACCAGCAGCGCGTCGGTGACGCCACGGGCCCGGCGAAGCAGGGCCCGCGTAGCCGCGTCGCCCTCCTCGGGATCGCAGTGGCGGCGCCACCAGTCGAAAGCCCGCTGGCCGCGCGTGGGACGCGAAGCCATGGCCGGCTGGGCCGTGCCGGAAGCCGTCATGTGGCACCCTCCCTCTTCTTTCTGCGTCGCGATTCCTTACGGGCCGCGGCGCCGCCGCCCGGAAGTGGCATGTTGAGCGCCTCGAACAGTTTCTCGCCCTGCTTGGTGTAGCCTCCGAGAGTCATCACCAGTCCGTAACGGCCCGAGACAATCCGCCGCAGGAGAGAAGGTTCGGCGCCCTCGGACTCGGCCCAGCGGTCGAAGATCCGGAGGACCGCCTCACGGAGTACGGGCAAGAATTCCCCGAGGGCTACGGGGGTCTCGGCAGGCGGGATCTCACGTCGCGCAATGCGGGCCATCAGCGCGTAGAACGCGGATTCGGTCGTGGCCCAGAGCTCGCTTTTGACCGGGGACAGGTCACCGATCGCCTCGCCGCGGGGAAACAGCGCTTCTTTGACCGCTGCGAGCAGAGCGCTCGCGGCGAGCTCGGTCGCCTCGACCAGCGCCGCAGCGGCGGCCTGAAGGGCATCGCGCGTGCCGGTATCACCGACCGCAAAGACGGGCACCGCGCTCTCGACCCAGGCGAGCGCCTTGTTCTGGTCGGTCGCGTAGCCAAACGCGTGGACTCGCGCTTCCCGCAGCCGGAGCAGCCGGGCCCGCTCGATGAAGGCCACCACAACCTGGGCCGGTTCCCGGTTCGGCGAGGGCCCGGGCATCGTGAGCCCCAGCCAGTCGCGCCACCCGATCCCGCCCGGGCGGCCCCGAAGGGCTCGCCATTCCCGGCCGGTATCCTGGAGATACGGGCTCAACGGGTGTCTCCACGCCGAGTACTTGACCCCGTAAGCTCGCATGCGGAACGCCCGCACGGTCGCCTCATCCTCCCGCCCGGTCAGGTCGCAGCGCCCGGCCTCGCCGAATTCCAGCCGGATGCGGCGCGGCATACCGAAGTAAGCTTGCAGCGGGTGAGCGTCCGACGGGGTGGTCACCAGTTTGCGGGGCGGCTCGTTGGACCGGGTTTCGGTCAGCCAGGGGAACACGCGCGAGTAGTCTCCGAACGAGCGGTCCCCGGTCGTTCGCCGGACCCAGCGCTCCCCGGTCTCGACGTTCGCCCACAGCTTGCACCAGAGGGGCTCTCGATCCGCCGCCTCGCCCAGCCGGGGCTCCACGAGCGTCGTGAGGGGCCCGCCGCCGCGCATGGACGTGAGGTGTCCTCGTCCCCCTTGCGGGGCGTACGTCTGCATGGTAAGCAGGGCCATCGCTGCCGCCGGCCGCCCGAAGGAGCGGTACCGGCCCGGCTTGCCGAAGAGCTCCGTGACGGCCGTGCGCCGCTCCACCTCGCTGACTTCCGCCCCGGCCGTGTCGATCAACAGCGACTCGACGCTCCACAGGGGCGCGTCGGCCAGCGCCTCGGGCGAGAGGTCCTGGAAGAAACGAGGGCCGTTGCCGTCCAGATCGAAGGCGGCTGGCAGCGCCGCCAGCGCACCGGCCAAATCGTCGGGGCTCGGCGGGGCGTGCCACCGGTCGAGCCACTCGTCCTCGTCGGCCGGGCGGAAGGCTACCGTGAGGAGCCCGACCAGGAACTCCTGGAGCGCCCCATCGAAGTCCGGCCGCGGGCTGGCGACGGCGACGACCGGGTCGTCGCGTAGCCCATCCGTCAGCAGGTGGGGCGGGCCCCACTCCAGGCGCCCGCTGCGGCGGCGCCATGGAATCCACGGTTCTCGACGCAAGTCGAACGGCATGATCTCCTCGAGTCGGGCGGCGGAAGCGGCGGTCCGCGGATCGGCGCCATCCAGGAGCCCGTTGGACGCTCGTTACCCGAAAGCCAGCCCTAGGTTCGGGGTATACCGGCATTCGATCCGCCGATTCCGCTCGGGATCCAGCAGGACGCCGCGCCACACTCCCAGACGCTCCTCGACCAGCGGGAGGAGCGGTATCTCCTGGTCGAACCGGCCCCACTCAGCCCGGGCGCAGCTGACCGCGGCGTGATAGGACGGCTCCGCAACCGCTCGGAGCGGAACCCGGGTGGACCGAACCTGCACCTCCGAGAGAGCCCACGCACGCCAAGCCGGGGCCGCTCCGCGCTCCCAGGGTAAGATCCGTCCATCCACAACCCGGCCCAAGCGCACGGTCGTCATCGGCACGTCGCTCAGCCGAGTGCGCGCCCGCAGCTCGTCCACCCAAGCTCGGGCGTCTCCGTGGTAGCCGTCGTTGACTTTGAGGGTCGCGATGTTTGCCGTTTCCGCGGCCGCTCGATCCTCCCCCGCAGCGCGGTGGGCTGCCGACAGCAGCGCCGGTGGGGTATCATCGGAGCCGTAGACACCCTCGATGAGGTGTCGCAGCCCCCCGGGCGCCCTGATCTCCCCCTCCCGGGACAGGAGCTGTGCGGTGCGCCACAGCACCCCTGCATGGGGGTAAACCCACGCCGTGCCGGGGAGCACCCGCTCCAGCCAGTCCGCGTCGGGACTGACGTCGGTCCGAGGAGAGAATACCAGCAGCTCGCACGCGATACCCTCCGGTCGCTCGCGCTCCCCATGCCGCCAGAGCCGCCCGGCGCGCTGGATGACGAGGTCAACCGGCGCCAGATCGGTCACCATGACGTCGAAATCGAGATCGAGTGACTGCTCGATCACCTGAGTCGCGACCAGCACCTGGGCGGCTCGCTCCGTCGCCGTCGCCCGCCTGCCGAACCGCCTCAGCACCTCGGCCTCGCAACGCTGACGGTCGCCGTGGGCGAAGCGCGCGTGAAACACTATCGCCTCGACGCCCCGCGACCGGAGCCCATCGGCACTCGCCAGGCACTCGTCAACCGTGTTTCGGATCCACGCGGCGGCCGCCCCGCGTCCGGCGCTGCGGGCGAGGTGCTCGATCACGTCGTCCGCCGAGTCCGTGAGTCGCACCGGCACCGTCCTGCTGCACCACGTCGCCGCCCGAATCGCGTCCTGATGCACCTCCGGCCCCCGGCCCACGACGGTCCCGAGCGGATACGGCACCTGGTCCGGCGCCCACGGTTCCAGATGGGAGCGGGCCGCCCGCTGCGCCCCCGCGTCCAACCCCGAGACCCACGCCTCGATCAAAGATCGCCGCTGTGCGGCGGCGAGTGTCGCCGACAGAACGATCGCGGAGCCCCCGAGCGCCGCCTGGAAGCGCAGAAGCTCTTGGAGCTCGATGCCCATGTAGGCGTCATAGGCGTGCGCCTCGTCCACGACCAGCACCTTATCCGCCAGCCCCAAGAGACGGAGCGCGTTGAAGCGCGTCGGCAGGATGCTGAGTAGGGCCTGATCCACGGTCCCGGCCCCTAGGTCGGCCAGCATTGCGGCCCGGCCGTCATCCGCGAAAAAGGCCGCGCACGCGACTTGCGAGCTGGGCTCGTCCGGCTCGGCGACGCGATCCTCGGGGGTCAGAGCCCTTCCCTCCTCCACGCCGATAACGCTCCCGCGGAATTGATCGTGAAGCCGAGCCATGCCGTGCGCCAGGACGAGCGACGGATGCGCCCCCTCCGCGAAGAGCCGCGGCAGGACTTCCCGTTGGCGCAGATACATGGCGTTCGCCGTCGCCTGAGTGGGCATGGCCCAGTAGGCCCCCGTCACCCGTCCGGCGCCGATGAGTCGGTGTACCAGCATCTGCGCCGCCTCGGTCTTGCCCGACCCGGTCGCGTCTTCCAGGATGACGAGAAGCGGGCCTTCGGGAAGGTCGACCTGCTCTGCCCAGCGCTGCGCACCCGTTGGTGACGCCTGACCCGTGAGAGCAACGAACCCATGCGGTGGGCCGGCCCGCGGGGTCGCCAGCCCCTCGCCCGCAACCGCCCGTGCCGCCCGCTCTCTCGCGTCCGTCCAGTAGCCGCGCAGGGCCTCTTTACTGCCGTCAAACGGGGCTCTGCCCCAGTTCCACCACCGCTCCCGGGAGCCGACCCAGTCAGCGAGCACCACCAATCCCGCAACCCACCAGCTCGCCCTCTTCGCCGCCCGGAGGACGGGAGGCTCTCCAGCCACGGGGCGATCGAGCACCAGATCCAGAACAGCCGTTGCGCACGTGAGCGCAGCCTCCAGGGCGGGCTCCGGCCAGCGCCAACGCAGACGCTCGCGCTCCACGACGCTGCAAGCGATCGGGCGACCGTGGTGGCCGAAGACGCCGGGCCCCAAAGCATCGAGCACGCCCCTGCCGCCCGGCCAGATCCGATTCTCCAGCCGGTCGGCGAGGAGCTGGGCCCACACGAGGTATCCCTCCTCCGTGTGGCGCCCCGGGAGCAGCCGGACCGAACCAAGCGGCCCCAGAACGCCCGGCCACAGGTCGGGCACCTTGCCCTGGAAGGACGGAGCGAACTTGCCGAGGTCGTGCAGAGCGGCGAGGGCAACGAGGAGCCGGATGGCATCGGCCTCTGTCAGCCCGAGCAGGCGCGCGGTGCGCGCCGCTGTGACCGGACGGGCGGTAATGAGCGCCTCGAGCGCCGCGGCCACGTCCAGCAGGTGATGGGCTATGGGGTGCCACAGAAGGGCTCCGGCCCCGTCGTACCGGGTCTTTCCCCAGAACGTGACGAACGCCCCGCGCTCGGAACCCTCAGCCGCTCCCGGTATCATGTGCGATTGCATTGGAGACGTCCCCCTCACCCCACCCCCACCACCCGCGCCAGCTCCCGGTGAATCCGCCCCACCCGCTCCACCTGCCCCTTCGCCGGGAACCGCTCGTAGAACCCCTCCGCCCGGAAGTCCCGCACCCGCTCGCTCCAGGGCCAGAGCCGGAGTTCCCAGCGCCGCACCCGCTCCGCCACGGGCTCGCCGTCCACCCGCGCCAGATCCGCGCACACCGGCACCATGGCCTTGAGCGTCACCGGCCGCGTCACCATGTAGCGCGGGTTGCCCCACGCGTCGCCCCACACCCGCTCGGCGGCCTTGAGGAAATCGCGCACCAGGCCGTAGTACCGCGGCGCGGCCGTCGAGGGCGCCGGCACCTCGACTCCGTCCGGATGATCCTCCCGGACCCAGCGGTGCAGCTCGTTGAACAGCTCCGACTGGAGAATCCACTTCTCCTGCCGGCTCCGGCCGCCCAGCCGGTTGATCTTGTAGCGGAGCGGACTGTCCGCCTCCCAGTACAGCATGTCCCCCACCCGTGCTGCGAGCTTCCGGTCGGGCGAGGCCCAGGAGACCCGCTCGTAGAGGTCCACCAGATGACTCTTGTTGATCCGGGTGGGCGTGGAATTGATGATCACGAACATCTCCGCCGCGAAATCCTCGGTCCGCCCGTCGAACACGACACAGGGGACATGAATCCCCCGCGCCTCCTCGACCCGCTTGCGGAGATAGAAATGGAGCGCCGCCAGCCGGTGCTGGCCGTCAATGATGAGAAACCGCTCCCGGGGATCCTCCAGGTTGCCCAGGTCCTCGTACCGGCCGACCGGCTCGAACCGGAGCCGCTCGGGGGTAAAGAGCAGCACCGTGCCCGGAATCGGCGGCTGCGACCCCGCGTTCTCGTAGAAGTTCTCGATCGCCCGGACCTTGGCCCGCGAGAGCTGGCGCTGGAAGGCCCGGTCGGTCCGCTCGATCCGCGCGATGAACCGCGCCACCTCGTCTTCCTCGGGCGGTTCCTCAGGGGCGATCGGCGTCCCCTCGCCGTAGAACCGGCTGATGAACCGCACCCGCCGGAGGAGATCCTCCGCCGGATAGGCCACGAAGTAGAAGACGCCGTCCTTCTGGCGGATGCGGGTGGCCAGCATGGACCATCACCCCGGTGCGGGTTGAAGCCCGGCTCGTGGGGCCCGGGCAGGCACCCCCGCCCCCTCGACGCGGAGCGGGCAGGGGGGCGGACACGACTCGCTAGCTGCGGACGGGTACCACGCCGATGGCGGGAGCGCGGCCTCGCGGCGCGCGCATCGGGCCATCCTTGGTCCCGAGTAAC
>JBBIMQ010000066.1:0-9537 GCA_037444345.1 Gemmatimonadota bacterium
CCTCATCGTGGCCTCTCGAACAGGTAGGCGGCGTCGAGCACCTTCGCCTCCTTGCCGTCGTGGGCGGCGTATCGCCCGGGGTACAGCGAGGCCGCTCCGGTCTCCCCCCGCTTGTTGAGGGCGTAGAACTTGAGATCGAACCGGGGGCGGCCGTCGGGAAACAAGAGCCGCGGCGGCGTGAGGGCGATCACCCGCTTCAGGGTTTCGAGCGCCGCATCGGTGGGCTTCATCCCGCGGCGCATGTGTTCCACGGTGAGGAACGCGCCGCACACCATGATGTTCGACTCGCCGCGACCGGTGGAGCCCGCGGCCCCGACCTCGTTGTCGGTGTACTGCCCGGCCCCGATGATCGGCGAGTCGCCGACCCGCCCCGGCAGCTTCCAGGCGAGACCGCTGGTGCTGGTGACCGAGGAGATCTCGCCCTTCGCGTTGACGACGTTGAGATTCACCGTGCCGGTGGGCCGCGCGACCATCGGCTCGCCCTCGGGGACGTCCAACCAGTCATCGTCCGGACTCCGGTTGGCGCGCCACTGGAGCCACTTCTGCCGCGACGCCGGGGTGAGGAGGTCTTCTTCCTTGAACCCGTACGAGAGCGCGAACCGCTTGGCCCCTTCGCCGACCAGCAGGATGTGGTTGGTGTACTTGAGCACCAGCTTGGCGACCTCGCTCGGTGTCTTGATGCCCTCCAGCGCCGCGACCGCGCCGGCCCGTTTGGTGGGCCCGTGCATGCAGGAGGCATCCAGTTGCACGACGCCCTCTTCGTTGGGGAGACCGCCGTAGCCGACCGAGTCGTCGTTGGGATCGAGTTCCTGGAGCTTGACCCCCTCCACCGCCGCGTCCAGCGTGTCGGCCCCTTGCTCCAGGAGCTCGAGCGCGAGCTGCATCCCGCGCAACGCGTTGGCCGAGCCGACTGCCGCGGGGCGAGTTGCAAGGCGGTGGATGGCTGGAGTGGGGAAGCCCGCGCGCGAGGCGGTCGGGGGAAGGGTGGCTGCAACCACGGCGGCTCCGGAGGCGCCGAGAAACTCGCGGCTAGTGACTGAACGATCCAAGGCTGTGTCTCCGAAAATCGCGGGGACGGGAGGCGCGGGAGCGTGGAGGGATTTAGGGGAGGGAGGCCCGATCTGTCAACTTGCCGCGCCCTGGCGCGCAGCTCTATGTTGGGCCACCATTCATGCCCTCCTCGCCGCGGGATTCCGATCCGCTCCGGCAACTCCCGATCGCCGCTCGGTCATCCAGACGGCGGGCCCCGGGCGCCCCGCGGTGCTGTGCGCGGCTGGCCTCGAACCCTTACCCTGGCCGCCTTGGGCGGGGGTAGCACCTTGCTTCGGGGCCACCGGCGGCCCCCTCGGTGGGTCGTCGCGCGCCCGGCCCGGACGCGCCGCCGCGGGGATTCGCCGGCGGGTCGGGCTCCCTGAGAGGCACCCGAACCGAGCCGGAGTTTTCCCCCTCCCTGTGAGCCGCTTGCCGCTACGCCCCACCGGAGCCCGGAAAGCACAGTGGATCCATCGCCCGCCGGCCGAGTCTCGAGCGAGGCGATGCGGCCCGGGCGGACTCGCTGCATGACCCGCTGGTTCGACCCCTCGTGGAGCCCGCCACATCCCGCCGTCGTGGCGGCGCTGGCCGGAAGCTTGGCGCACGGGGCCGAGGAACGGGAGCTCCGAGCCCGGGTGCTCGACGGTCTGGGCCGCCTGTTCGGCACCTCGGGACCGGTCCTCCTCTTCCCAGGCGAGGCCACCGTGCTAGGCGAAATGGCGATCCGGTCCGGGGTCGCCCACCGGGCCCTGGCGCTGGTGGCCGGGGCCGGCGGCGAGGCGCTGGCCCGCTCCGCGGAAGCCCTGGGCAAGGAGGTGCTCCGGCTCGTGGTGCCGCCGGGCCACGCGGTGGAGCCCGAGTATCTCGCCCGGTTCATCGAGAGCCCGCCGGTGGACGCCGTGCTGACGGTGCACGCGGAGCCGGAGACCGGGGTCCTGCTCCCGCTCGAGTCCGTGGCTCGGGTGGTGCGGGCTGAGAAGGACGTGCTGCTTCTCGTGGACGCCAGCGACAGCGTGGCCAACGAGCCGCTCGAGGCCGATCGGTGGGGACTCGACTTCGCCGTCGCGCCGGGGAGCCGGGGGCTCGGCGGGCCGCCCGGTGTCGCGGTCGCGGTGGCCTCCGCGCGGTTTCTCGCCCGGGCTCGGGAGTGGCCTGGCCGCGGGGTCGCCCTCGACCCGGTCCTGCTCTGCGAACCCGCCGGGACCCCAACCCTACCGGACCCGCTCCCCCGCGCCCTTCTGGCGGCGCTGGATCTCGCGCTCGGCCAGCTGGACAACGAACCCTGGCCGGTGCGCCTCGATCGGATCCGGCGGCTCCGCGGGATGGTGGACGCGTGGGTCGAGCGGGCGAACGACTGGCGGCTGCTGGCCCGGCCGGGTCGCCGAGCCGCCGGTTTCTCGGTGCTCGCGCCACCCCCCGGCGTGGACCCGGCCGATCTCCGCGCTCGCCTGGCCTCCGCGGGGTGGCGGGTGGGCATCGGGCTCGGTGCCCACGCGCACGAGACCATCCGAGTGGCCCACGCCGCGGCGACCACCGAGGAGGAGCTGGGGCGCCTCCTCGAGTGCCTGCGGGAGCTCGGGAACCCGGGCCAGCCCGGCGCGACATCCGGGGACCGCCCGACCGGGACCTAGCCGGGCCAGGTTGCGACGGGCCGCGAGGCGGGAACGACGCCAGGGAACGTTCCGCTGCCGAAATGCGATGCGCTGCCGCGCCCTACCGGCCGGTCCCGGCCGCGGCAGGCGCCTCTCGCGGCTCCCCGAGCTTGAACCGGCTCACGGTATGGGTCAGCCGCTCCGAGGCGCTCGCCATGTCGTGGGCGGAGCTGGCGATCTCCTCTGTCGAGGCGGACAGTTCCTCGGCCGAGGCGGCGATCTCCTGGGCTGCCGCGGCGACGTCTTCGGTGCCGGTGGAGATCTCCCCCATCCGCTCGGCGATGGTCTGAATCAGCCCCCGCACCTCGGCGGCGGAGCGGGAAATCTGCCGGGTCCAGGCATCGTTCTGTTCCGCTTCCGCGGCAACCCGAGCCAGTCCCTCGGCGCCCTTGTGCGCGGTGGCCCGAGCCGCCTGGCCACCGCGGCCCAGGCGGAGCAGCCGCTCCCGCGCCGCCCGCACCCGGTCCTGCACCGTGGCCACGATCTCGCTCGTGGCGCTGGCTGCGGCTCCCGCCTGGGCCGCGAGCTTCTTCACCTCCTCGGCCACCACCCCGAAGCCCCGCGCTTCCTCGCCGGCTCGCGCCGCCTCGATGCCGGCATTGATCGAGAGGATGTGGGTTTGGCGGGCGATGGCCTTGGTCTGGGTGACGAACTCCTCGATCTGGCTCGAGGCCTGAGCCAGGGCCGTGGCCTCCTCGGCCCCCCGGGCGATCTCTTCTTCGAGTCGCGCCAGCTCGGCGGAGCTCGCGTCGAGCTCCTCTCGGTGCTCTCGCGCGATCCGGGCCAGCTCGGCGTTTCGCTCCGCCGCCTGGCCCGCGCTTTCCGCCAGCGATTCTGCGATCGCCAGGATCCGGTTCGCGTCTTCGGCCGCCGCCCGTACCAGGGCGGCCTGGCGGGTGGCCCGTTCGGTGAGATCGTTGCAGGTACCGGAGACTTCTTCGGTGGAGGCGCTCATCTCCTCGGTGGCGCTCGAGATCTGCTGCGCCATGGAGGCCGCGTCCTGCGCGTTCGCGAGAATGGTGCTCACCAGCGTTCGGAGCTCGGCGACCATCGCGTCAATCGCCCGGGTGAGTTCGTTCTGGCTCGCGAGGTCGGTCGCCACGGTCTGTACCGTGAGGTCGCCGGTTGCCACCCGGCTCGCGATCACCGCCGCGTTGCCGGCCGGCCGGAGCACGGCCCGCACGAACCAGTTGAGCGCGAACGCCGCCACGAACACCCCGACCAGGAGGATCACGAGGGCGGCGACGAGGATCACCTCGCCCGGAGTGAAGCCACCGGTGCTCCGGAACAGGAGCCAGAGGATGAGGCTCACCATTCCCGCGAAGCAGGCCACCACGAGCCAGCTCGCGGCGTAGAGCTTCCGGATGAAGCGCTTGCGGGGGTCGGTCATGAGGGAGCCAGGGTTGCACTCGAAGTTAGGGGATGGGCAGAGGCGTGGGTAGGGGCCGGGCGGGACCGGTAGGGGCCCGCGCGTACCGCACCCTCGCGCCTCCGACTAGATTACGGGCCCCTATGACCGACAGCTCCGCCGACACCTACCGTCCCGAGGTCGTCGAGGCCAAGTGGCGCCGGCGCTGGGCCGAGCGCGGGACCAACCAGCCCGATCTCGACTACCCCCGGCGGCCGTTCTACAACCTCATGATGTTCCCCTACCCCTCGGCGGAGGGGCTTCACGTGGGGAACATGTTCGCCTTCACCGGGAGCGATGTCTTCGGCCGGTTCCGCCGGCTGCAGGGGTACGACGTCTTCGAGCCGATCGGCTTCGACGCCTTCGGTATCCACAGCGAGAACTACGCCCTCAAGCTGGGGATCAACCCGGCCGAGCTGATCCCGCGCAACATCGAGAACTTCCGGCGGCAGCTGGAGCGGATCGGGGGGATGTTCGACTGGCGCCACGAGGTCTCCACGATCGACCCCCGGTATTACAAGTGGACCCAGTGGATCTTCCTCCAGTTGTTCAAGGCGGGGAAGGCATATCGCAAGCAGGCCGCGGTCAACTGGTGCCCGAGCTGCAAGACGGTGCTCGCCAACGAGCAGGTGGAATCGGGGCGCTGCGAGCGGTGCGGCACGCTGGTGGAACAGCGCCAGCTCGAGCAATGGTTCTTCCGGATCACCGAGTACGCCGAACGCCTGCTCCGCAACCTCGACGTGATCGACTGGTCGGAGTCCACCACCACGGCGCAGCGCAACTGGATCGGCCGCTCGGAGGGGGCGGAGATCGACTTCCCGGTGCTGTCGGCCAGCGGGGAGGCGGCCGGCCCCTCGATTCGGGTGTACACTACCCGGCCCGACACGATCTTCGGCGCCACCTTCATGGTGCTGGCGCCCGAGCACCCTTTGGTGCCGGTGGTCGCCTCCCCCGAGCACCGAGCCGACGTCGAGCGCTACGTCCGGGCGGCCCAGGCGCGAGACCTCGTCTCCCGCAAGGTGGGGGACCGGGAGAAGACCGGCGTCTTCACCGGCGGGTACGCCCGGAACCCCGCGACCGGCAGGGCCATCCCGGTGTGGGTGGCGGACTACGTCCTCATGGAATACGGCACCGGGGCCATCATGGCGGTGCCGGCCCACGACGAGCGCGACTTCGAGTTCGCCCGCCGCTTCGGGCTCCCCATCGTGCGGGTGCTGGCACGCCCTGGAGAGGGGCCGGAGACCCCGGTCACGGAAGCGCTGGTGACCCAGGAGGGAACCCGGCTGGTGAACTCCGGTCCGTTCGACGGGCAAGCGGCCGAGGAAGGCCAGCGGAACATCACGGCGTGGCTGGCGGACCGGGGGCTGGGCCAGGCCAGGGTCCAGTATCGCCTCCACGACTGGTGCATCTCCCGCCAGCGCTACTGGGGAGCGCCGATTCCCATCATCTACTGCGACGCCTGCGGGACGGTGCCCGTCCCGGAGCAGGATCTCCCGGTCCTGCTGCCGGTGATCGCCGATTTTCGGCCCGACGACAGCGGGGTCTCGCCGCTCGCCCGCCACGCGGAGTGGTACTACGTGCCCTGCCCGGCCTGCGGGCGGTAGGCGCGCCGGGAAACGGACGTCTCGGACACCTTCCTCGATTCGGGCTGGTACTTCCTCCGCTATCCGAGCACCGAGTTCGACGACCGGCCCTTCGACCCGGTGCGGACCCGGACCTGGCTTCCGGTGGCGACCTACATCGGGGGCAACGAGCACGCCGTGCTCCACCTGCTCTATGCCCGCTTTCTCACGATGGTCCTGCACGACCTCGGGCATCTCCCCTTCGAGGAGCCGTTCACCCGGTTCCGGGCCCACGGCCTCATCGTGAAGGACGGGGCCAAGATGTCCAAGTCGCGCGGGAACGTCGTGGTGCCGGACGAGTACATCGCGCGCTGGGGGGCCGACACCTTCCGGCTCTACCTGATGTTCCTGGGCCCCTTCCAGGAGGGGGGGGATTTCCGGGATGCCGGGATCAGCGGCCCCCGGCGCTTCCTCGACCGGGTCTGGTCGCTGGTGGCCGAGGCGACCGATGGCCAGCCTGTCCCGGGGCCGCTCGCGACCCGGTGGCACCGCACCAAGAAGAAGGTGACGGAGGACATCGAGGACCTCCAGTACCACACGGCGATCGCCGCGCTCATGGAGCTGGTGAACGCCCTGAAGGAGAGCGACTGCCGGGCCCGCGCGATCGTGGAGGACCTGGTGGTCATGGTCGCGCCGTTCGCGCCCCACTTCGCCGAAGAGTGCTGGGAACGGTTGGGTCACGAGACCAGCGTGTTCGACGCCCGCTGGCCCGAGTGGGATGAACGGCTCACGATGGCCGACGAGGTGGAAATCCCGGTCCAGGTGAACGGAAAGACCCGCTCCAGGGTCCACGTGCCACGCGACTCGGCCCAGGACACGGTGGTTCAGGCGGCACTCCGTGACGCCACCGTGCGGCGGTTCGTGGACGGCAAGGCCATCCGCAAGGTGGTCTACGTCCCGAACCGGTTGCTCAACCTGGTGGTAGGCTAGGCTGAACGCGGCCCCCCGGGCGGTGCCAGGCCGGCCCGGGGGGAGGGTCGGGCCGAGGGACCACCCGCGGGGCCCGGCAGGGGGATTCCGGATCCCGGCGGTCCGGCCGTCCTGGCGGCTTTCTGCCTCTCAGAGAAGCCGCGTGATCCACTCTCCCACGAAGTATCCCACCGCTGCGACCCCGAGCCCCACGACGAACATGTCAATCCCGCTCCGGATCACGCCCCGTCCGGTGAAGAAGCTCCGCGCCGCGCCCACGCCGAAGTGGGCCAGCATGGAGACGGCGAACGAGGTCCAGATCGCCGCGGCGCCGCTCAGGATCACCAGCGGCAGGACCGGAATGAGCGCGCCGAACGCGGTGGCCACCCCCGTGATCCATCCTTCGCGGAGCGGCGTGCTGGCGGGCTCCCCGATCTTGAGCTCCTCGCGGACCTTCTCCGCCAGGGCCTGTTCGGGATCGCTCATGACCTGGGTGGCGAGCGCCTCCGCCTGCTCGGCCGGTATTCCTTTCGCCTGGTACAGCAGGGCAAGCTCCTCGCGCTCCAGCTCCGGCATGAGCTGGAGCTCCTCTCGCTCCATGGCGATCTCGTGCTGGTGCACCTCGCGCTCGCTCTTGGCGGCGAGGTAGCCCGACGAACCCATGGACAGCGCGTCGGCGACCATGCCGGCGAGGCCCGCCACGATCACGGCGTGGGCCGAAAGGCCGAGGTCTCCCTGGGCGCCGACCATGCCGGCGACGAGCCCGAAGTTGGCGGTGAGGCCGTCGTTGAAACCGTACACCACGTTCCGGAGCACCCCGCCCGCGCCGGTCTTGTGCCAGGGCTCGGCGGCCCCGCCCGCGAGCCCCGCCAGCCGCTCCGCATGCTCCGCCGATTCTCGCGCCAGCGTGAGCGCAGTCGAGCCCGCCGCCCCCTCCGGCGCCTGGCGATAGAGCGCAAGGTAGGCCTTGACTTCACGGCCCTCCTCCTCGAGCAGCAACGAGGCCAGCATGCCGGTGCCGAAGCGCTGCGCCAGCCAGGCCAGGAGCCGGGCGCGGAGAGACGGCCGCGGGTTGGGGACCGGGTGCCCGTGCTCGGCCAACAGGGCCAACCAGATGGCGACGTGCCGGTCCTCCACGGCGGCGAGCTTTCGGTAGAGCTCGGCGCGCTCGGAATCCGGCTCGATCTCTGCCAGGCGGCGATAGAGAAACGCGGCGTCGGCTTCGTCGGCCAGGTGGTGCAACCAGACGCGTGGCGCCCGCGCGGTGGCTCGCGCGGGTGCCTCGCGAGAAACGGCCGGCCGGGTCATGCGGGATAGTATAACCCCTTGACAGGTCCGGCGCGGCCCGCAGGTTAACGGCACCTTCCACCGCGGTCCGATCCCTCCTATCGAGGGCCTTATGCCTGAGACCATCCCCCTCTCCCCCTGGCGCCGGAGCCTCGCCAGTCTCGGACTCGCGCTGGCGGCCGCCGGCTGCAACGAGATTCCCTCGAGCCCGGCCGTCCGGATGACCCTGCCCGCGGCGGCGGTGACCGAACAGCCGACCGGGCGCCACCTCGTGGCGCTCCGGGGACTCGAGCGAGGCGATCTGGAGGCCAGCGTAACGTCGCTAGGCGGCCGGATCGAACGCCGCCACCGGAGCGCCCGCCTGCTCGAGGTCGCCGGACTGGACGACGGGGCCGCCGCCGCGCTCGCCACCAGGGCGGACGTCGAGCGCGTGGTGCGCGACATCACCGTCCAGTGGATCCGCCCGCTCGAGCGGACCGAATTGCGCCGGCTCGATACCCCCGGCCCGCGGGCACAGGGTACCGATCAGCATGGAGCCTTTTTCTTCCCGCTCCAGTGGAACCTGCGGGTCACCAGAGCGGACCAGGCCTGGTCGGTCACGTCCGGGGGAGCGGGCCGCCTGATCTGCGTGCTCGACACCGGCATAGACCCGAACCACCTGGACCTGGCCGGCCGGGTGGACCCCCAGCACCTGGTTTCGGTGATCAGCACGCCGGTCTTCCCGGGCGATCTGGACCCGCTGGACTACAACGCCCACGGCACCCTCAGCGCCGGCTTCATCACGACGAACGGGATCGGCGTGGCGTCCGTGGCGCCTGACGCGCGCCTCTGCTCCGTCAAGGTCCTCAACGTGCTGGGTTCTGGTTCGTTCGGTGACGTGATCGCTGGGATCGAGTACGCGGCGGAAACGGCCCGCGCCGACGTTATCAACATGAGCCTGGGCGCCTACGTGAACCGGCTCGCCCCCGGGATCCCCGTTCTGGTGGAGCTGCTGCAGCGGGCAGTGGACGCGGCCATCCGGAACGGCGCGCTGGTGGTTGCCTCGGCGGGGAACGACGCGATCAACCTGGACGACGACCCGGCCTCGTTCCTCGCCATCCCGGCCCAGTTACGCGGCGTGGTGAGCGTGGCCGCGACCGGCCCCATTGACCAGCGCGACTTCGACCGCCTGGCAAGCTATTCCAACTTCGGAGGCCGGACCGGGGTGGATCTGGCCGCCCCCGGTGGTGACTTCGTGACCGGCAACCTGGCCGACCTGGTGATCGGACCGTGCAGCCAGTACCAGCTCGTGCTGCCCTTCGCCTGCACCAGCGCGGACTACATTCTTGCCGCCGGCACCAGCGAGTCCGCGCCGCACGTCGCAGCCGCCGCCGCGGTGGTCGAGGCTCAGCTCGGCGGCCAGCGTTCCCCGGCGTCCCTGGAGAGCTGCCTCGAGAGCCGGGCCGACAAGGTCGGTCCGCTGCGGCAGTTCGGCGCCGGGAGGCTCAACGTGCTGCGGGCTGCCAAGTGCAGCTAGCCGGGGCTTCGCAGGGAGCTCTCTGATCCGCCCCCCCGCCGCCCCGCCCCCCCCCCCCGCGCAGGCTTCGCGGCCCGGGGGCCGGCATGCTCAGGGCTGGACCGGGGAGCT
>JBBIMQ010000066.1:9547-10603 GCA_037444345.1 Gemmatimonadota bacterium
CCCCCCCCCCCCGCGCGCGGCGGCCGCGCGGGGGGGCCGGTACCCCCCGGGGGGCCCGGGGGGGGGGGGGGCGCCCCCCCCCCCCGGCCCGCCGGCCCTCCCTTACGGACCCAAGCGGCTCCCCGCCCAGGCGACGGGTCAGGGCCCTGCAACCCTCCCCGGCCGGCGTGCATCTTTAGCAATGCCATGGCCCCGGCCCTCGTGATCACGGTAACGGACGCTGTCCTCGCCCGCGCCCGCGAAGGGGATCTCGACGCCCTCGAGGCGCTGTATCGGGCGTTCGAGGCGCCGGTGTACAACCTGGCGCGGCGGATCTGCCGGACCACCGAGGATGCCGAGGACGTGCTGCAAGAGACGTTCTTCGAGGTCTGCCGGAGCATCCGGCGGTACCGGGGCGACGGCTCGCTGTGGGGTTGGGTGCGGACGATCGCGGCGAGCAAGGCCCTCATGCGGCTCCGGCACAACCGGTATCGGGCAGCCGAGGAACTGGACGAGGAGCTGCACCGGGCGCCGCGGATTGACGGCGGGCTCCGCATGGACCTCGAGGCCGCGCTCGAGCGGCTGCCCGAGGTGTCGCGCGCGGTGGTGTGGCTCCACGACGTGGAGGGCTACACCCACGAAGAGATTGCGGGCATGATGGGAAAGACTCCGAGTTTTTCGAAGTCGCAGCTGGCGCGGGCCCACACCCGGCTCCGCCGCTGGCTCGGCGAGGAGCGCGGCGCATGACCCATCTGTCCCTGGAGCAACTCCTCCAGCTCCGGGAGCCCGGTGTGGAGCCCGGGTCGGCGGCGGTCCGGGAGCATCTCGCGGCCTGCGCCGAGTGCCAGGCGGAAGCGCGGCGGCTGGATCAGCGGGTCGCCCGACTTCGCGCCCTGCCCTCGCTTCGGCCCGGACGGGATCACTGGCAGCAGGTTCGCCTTCGCCTGGAGGCGGAGCGGCGCCGCCGCCGGTGGCGCCGGGCAGGGGTGGTCGCGGTCGCCGTCGCGGCGGGTGTCGCCCTGGCGGTGGCCCTGCGGGAGAGCGGGGGGGGGCGGGGCGAGGAGCCGCCGGCGGCGG
>JBBIMQ010000067.1:0-10582 GCA_037444345.1 Gemmatimonadota bacterium
CCGCCGCGCCCTCGAGGCCCTCATCGCCGACGGGCGGATTCACCCGGGCCGGATCGAGGAGCTGGTCGCCAAGGTCCAGCGCGAACTCGACGCCGAGCTGCAGGAGCTGGGGGAGAAGGCGGCCTTCGAGACCGGGGTGCACGGCCTCCACCCGGAACTCATCAAGCTCCTGGGCCGGATGCGCTACCGCACCTCCTACGGCCAGAACATCCTCGACCACTCCAAGGAAGTGGCCTGGCTGGCGGGGATGATGGCGGCCGAACTGCGGCTCGATGTCCAGCTCGCCCGGCGCGGCGCGCTGCTCCACGACATCGGCAAGGTGCTCACCCACGACAACGAAGGGACGCACGTCGAACTGGGGGTGGAGGTGGCCCGCAAGTACGGAGAGTCGCCGCTCGTGGTGAACTGCATTCATGCTCACCACGACGACGTCCCGCACGAATCGGCCGAATCGGTGCTGGTGCAGGCGGCCGACGCGATCAGCGGGTCCCGGCCGGGGGCGCGCCGCGAAGCCTTCGAGAGCTACGTGAAGCGCCTGACCCGGCTCGAGGAAATCGCCTGCGCGTTCCCCGGGGTGGAGAAGTGCAACGTGATCCAGGCCGGACGCGAGGTCCGGGTCATCGTGACACCGGACCGGGTGGACGATGCCCAGGCCTGCGCCCTGGCCGACCAGATCGCCCAGCGCATCGAGCACGAACTCCAGTACCCCGGCCAGATCAAGGTGGTCGTCATCCGCGAAACCCGAGCCGCCAGTATTGCCCGATGACTGCACGAATCCTCGATGGCGTCGCCATCGGACGAACCATTCGCCACGAGGTGGCGAGCGAGGTGGCCCAGCTCAAGCGCCGCGGCATCACCCCCGGCCTCGCCGTCGTGCTCGTGGGCGAGGACCCCGCCAGCCAGGTGTACGTGCGGAGCAAGGGCCGGGCCTGCGAGGAAGCCGGGATGCACTCGGTCACCGTGCGGCTCCCCGCCTCGACCTCCGAAGCGGAGCTCCTTGCCACGATTGACCGCCTCAACGCCGACCCCGCCATCCACGGGATGCTGGTCCAGTTGCCCTTGCCCCGGCACCTCAACAGCGAAACGGTGCTCCGGCGGATCGACCCCGGCAAGGACGTGGACGGCTTCCACCCGGTCAACGTGGGCAAGCTGGTACTGGGCGACCGCACGGCCTTCCGCCCCGCAACGCCCTACGGGGTCCAGCAGATGCTGGTCCGCTCGGGCATCGAGACCCGGGGGGCCAACGTGGTGATCGTCGGCCGGTCCAACATCGTGGGCCGCCCGATGGCCAACCTCCTGATCCAGGACGCGCCGGGCGGCAACGCCACGGTGACCATCTGCCACTCCCGGTCCCGCGACCTCCCCGGCATCTGCCGGACCGCCGACATCCTGATCGTCGCCATCGGCCGGCCGGAGTTCGTCACGGCGGACTTCGTCCGGGACGGGGCGGTGGTGATTGACGTCGGGATCAACCGGGTGGAGGATCCCGCCCATGCGAAAGGCTACCGCCTGGTCGGCGACGTGGCCTATGCCGCGGTGGCCGAGCGCGCCTCCTGGATCACGCCGGTGCCGGGTGGCGTCGGCCCCATGACCATCGCCATGCTGCTCATGAACACCTTGCAGGCGGTGAAGCAGAAGCTGGCCGACTAGCCGCATCGGGAAGGCTGGATCGGGGGACCGCAAGACCGGAGCGCGCCGGCGCGGCGAGCCTCCCGGTCCCGGGTTCCGAGCCCGCCGGTGCGGCGCAGGAATCGCCGGTGTCCACCGAAGTTCCCCCGGCCCGAGGGCCGCAACGAGTGTTCCCATCCGACATGTCCCTCCCTCTCTCTCGCCCCGCGCCCTGGACCGTCTCCCAGCTCTGCCGCGCCGCGCGGCGAAGCGTGGAAGGCGGGATCGGGGCCGTCTGGGTCCGGGGCGAACTCTCGGGGCTCAAGGTGTTCCGCAGCGGACACTGGTATTTCGCGCTCCGCGATGCGGAGGCCCAGGTCCGCTGCGTCATGTGGCGGACCTACGCGGCGCGGCAGCGGGCCGAGCCGGCCGACGGCACCGCGGTGTACGCCTTCGGGGCCCCCACCGTCTGGGAAGAGAAGGGGGAGTTCCGGTTCACGGTGTACGAGCTCCTGCCCACCGACCGTGTCGGCGCCCAGCAGCTCGAGCTCGAGCGGGTTCGTGAGGCGCTGGCCCGGGACGGCCTGTTCGATCCCTCCCGCAAGCGGCCCTTGCCGCCGCTCCCGTGCCGGATCGCCGTGGTGACGAGTCTCGATGGCGCGGTCATCCGCGACATCACCGCGGTGACCCGGAAGCGCTGGCCCTCGGTGGAGCTCGTGGTGATCGGCGCCCGGGTCCAGGGCGCCGACGCCGAGACCGACCTGGTCCGGGCCCTGGAGCTGGTGAACCGGCTGGACGCGGTGGATCTCTGCATCGTGGCCCGGGGGGGCGGGACCCGGGAAGACCTGGCGGTCTTCAATCGCGAGGCGGTCTGCCGCGCCCTCGCCCGGGTACGGGTCCCCACAGTGTCCGCCGTGGGCCACGAGACCGATGTCACCTTCGCCGACCTGGTCGCCGATGTTCGGGCCGCCACCCCGTCGGCTGCGGCCGAACTCGCGGTGCCGGACCAGGGCGAATACCGGCACCGGGTCGCCGCCCTCGGGCATCGGTTAGGCAATGCCCTGCGGCGCGTCACCCGGCTCGCCGCCGAGCGGCTCGACCGATCCGGCGACCGGCTGCACGCCGCGCTCGACCGGTGGCTCGCCGCCCCGCGCCAGCGGCTGGACCGGCTGGGGGCCGAACTGCACGCCCTGAGCCCTCTCAGGGTGCTGGCCCGAGGGTACAGCGTCGCCCGAGACGGCGAGGGCCGCGTGCTCCGGCGGGTGGCCCAGTTCCAGGACGACATGCCCTTCACGCTGCGGGTCTCCGATGGCGCGGTGCCTGCCCGGGTGACCCGGGCGGCGCCATGAACGCCACGCCCGGCCCCATGGACCGCCGCGCCGAGAGCCTGGCCGACGACCTCCGACGCCTCGAGGAGATCGTCCGCCGGCTGGAAAGCGACGACGCCGATCTCGATCAGGCCCTGGCACTGTTCGAGGAGGGGGTGGCCCGGCTGCGCGCGGCGAGGGAACGGCTCGCCGCCGCAGAGGCCCGAGTGCAACGGGTGCTGGAGCAGGCCGACGGCACCCTGCGCCTCGAGCCGCTGGACGGCGCGGAGGGATGACCCCTTCATCGAACGCGGGCCGGTCGGAACCGGCCAGCGCCTGCCCCGGGGAGTCCGCCGCCCGAGAGACGGGAATCGCCGCCGAGCTGCTCGCCGAGGCGCGAGAGCGAACCGAGCACCTGCTCGGGGCGTGGGCCGAGCGAGTCCAGACCCTGGTGCCCGGCCGCACCGGCCAGGCCCTGGCCTACGCGCTCACCACCCCGGGCAAGCGAGTCCGGGCCGCGCTGGTCATGGCCGCCTATCGGTCGGTGGGCGGACAATCCCCCGCCATCGCCGCGGTGGCGGCGGCCGTGGAAACGGTGCACACCTACTCCCTGGTGCACGACGATCTTCCCTGCATGGACAACGACGATCTGCGGCGGGGCCGGGCCACGACGCACCGCGCCTTCGACGTCCCCACCGCCACCCGGGTGGGATTCCTCCTGGTGCCGGTGGCGGCACTCGTCCTGGACCAGGCGGCCCGCGACCTCGGACTGTCGGCCGAGGCCCTGGGCCGCATGGCGCGGGAACTCTTCCAGGCCGGGGGCATCGAAGGCATGGTAGGCGGGCAGTGGCTCGATCTGGCCGCCGAGGGCTCCACCCTGGGGCCGGCGGAACTCCGGGCGATTCATCAGGGCAAGACCGGCGCCCTGATCCAGGCCGCCTGCGTGCTCGGCGCGCTCGCAGCCCAGGCGGGGCCCGCTGCCGTGGCGGCCCTCGGGGCCTACGGCCATGACGTGGGCCTCGCCTTCCAGATCGCCGACGACGTGCTCGATGCCACGGCCACCAGCGCCCAACTCGGCAAGCCGGCCGGCCGCGACGTCGCCCTCCGGAAAAGCACCTACGTCACCGCCCTCGGGGTCGAAGCCGCCCGCCGCGAAGCCCAGGCGCTGGCTCGGCGAGCCGTCGGCCGGCTCGCGGCGGGGGGCGTTCCGCCGGGCGCTCTGGAAGCCCTGGCGGAGTATATTGTTACCCGGCAGTCCTGAGCCGGCACGCCGCCCCGCTTGCGCCCGACCGGCCCGCGCTCGCCGCTCGATGACCACCCATGAGCCTCCTCGCGACCATTCACTCCCCGGCCGACCTCAAGCGGATCCCGCGCGACCAGCTCCCCGAGCTCGCGAGCGAGATCCGCGCCCGGCTGATTGACGTCTGCTCCCAGACGGGCGGCCACATCGGGGCGAGCCTGGGTGTGGTGGAATTGGCGATCGCGCTGCTCTACGTCTTCGACTCCCCGGCCGACAAGATCGTCTGGGACGTGGGGCACCAGGCCTATGCCTGGAAACTGTTGACCGGACGGAACGATCGCTTTCATACCCTGCGCCAGCCCGGTGGCCTCTCCGGCTTCCTCAAGCGATCCGAAAGCCCGCACGACCAGTTCGGTGCCGGACACGCCGGCACCGCGATGTCGGCGGCGCTGGGGATGGCGACGGCCCGGGATCTCAAGGGCGAGACCCACAAAGTCGTCGCCGTCGTGGGCGACGGCGCGCTCACCTGCGGGCTCTCCTACGAAGGGATGAACAACGCCGGGCATTCGGAGCGGGACATCATCCTGGTGGTGAACGACAACGGCATGTCCATCTCGCCCAACGTCGGCGCCGTGAGCAAGATGCTGGGCGGCATCGTCGCCAACCCCGTCACCAACCGGCTCCGGGAACACATCAAGCACTTCACCTTCAAGCTGGGCCGCGTCTTCGGGCCCGAGGTAGTGGAGTTCGCCAAGAACCTGGAGGAGAGCGTCAAGAACCTCTTCTCCGAAGGCATGCTGTTCGAGGAGCTGGGGTTCCGGTACTTCGGCCCGATTGACGGCCACGATGTGAAAAAACTGATCGAGACGCTGCAGTTCGTCCGGCCGATGACGGGGCCCCGCGTGGTCCACGTCCTCACCGAGAAAGGCAAGGGGTTCCCCCTGGCCGAGGCCAACAAGGAGAAGTGGCACGGGCTCGCGGCGTACGATCCGGTCACCGGCGAAGCCCGGAAGAAGGCCTCCGGCCCTCCGACCTGGACCCAGGTGTTCGGGGACGCTCTGGCGACCCTCGCGGCCGACCATCCCGAGCTGGTGGCGATCACCGCCGCCATGCCGTCCGGCACTGGCACCAACATCTTTCAGCAGCGATGGCCCGAGCGCTTCTTCGACGTGGGGATCGCGGAGGGGCACGCCGTGACCTTCGCCGGGGGGCTGGCGACCCAGGGCTTCCGGCCGGTCTGCGCCATCTACAGCACCTTTCTCCAGCGCGCCTACGACGGGATCATCCACGACATCGCGGTCCAGGAGCTGCCGGTCATCTTCTGTCTCGATCGGGCCGGGCTGGTCGGCGAGGACGGCCAGACCCACATGGGGCTGTACGACATCGCCTACCTCCTCGCGGTGCCCGGCATGACCGTGACCGCCCCCAAGGACGGCGACGAGCTGATCGGCCTCCTCAAGTGCGCGCTCGGCTACCGGGGCGGGCCGTTCGCGACCCGCTATCCCCGCGACAGGGCCCCGGCCGACCCGCGCCCCGTGGCGGACGTCCTGCCGGTCCCCTACGGGAGCTGGGAGATGCTGCGCCAGGGCCGGGACCTCGCGATTCTCGCCGTGGGCACCATGGTGCTCCCCAGCCTCCAGGCCGCCGAGCAGCTTGCGGCCGACAGGGTGGACTGCACCGTGGTGAACTGCCGCTTCCTCAAGCCCCACGACCGGACGGCGCTGGAAGCGCTGGTGCGGGAACACCGGACCCTGGTGACGATCGAGGAAGGCACGATCGTCAACGGGTTCGGCGCCTATCTGGCCGAGCTGCTCCAGACCACCCACCCGGAGGTGCGGGTAGTGGCCCTGGGGGTGCCGGACCGGCTCGTCGAGCAGGCCCCGCGCGCCGAGCAACTGGAGCTGTTCGGGCTCACGGCGGGCGGCATCGCCTGCCGCCTCCGCGCTCTCCACACCGAGGAGGGCGTCGAGGCGCGATGAAGGTCGGCGTCGTCGGCAATCCACGGTACGCCGATCTGCGTGCGGTCCTCCGGGGGCTGGCCCGCGAGGCCCCCCCCCGCGGCATCGAGCTCCTGACCGAACCGAGCCTGGTCCCGCTCTGGGATCAGCCCCTGCCGCTGCTCGACCAGGCCGTCCCGGAAGCCCTCCTCACCTTCGGCGGCGACGGCACCCTGCTCCGCGGCGCCCGGCTCCTCCGGGGTCACGAGATTCCGATTCTGGGCGTGAACCTGGGGCGCGTGGGCTTCCTCACCACCACCACCCGCGACGGGCTGGCCCAGGCGCTCGATGCCCTGATCCAGGGCCGCTATGTGCTGGAACGGCGGCTCGCCCTCCTCGCCTCGATCATCGGCGATACCGGCCAGGTCCGGAGCGAGCAGCAGGCGTTGAACGATGTGGCCATTCACAAGTCGGGTGTGGCCCGGGTGGTGCGGGTCCGGGTGATCGTGGACGACGAGGAGCTGGGACCCTACAGCGCCGACGGCATCGTGGTCGCCACACCCACCGGCTCCACCGCCTACTCGCTCTCCGCGGGCGGCCCCATCGTGGCACCGGGCGTCGAGGCGATGATCATCACCCCGGTGTGCCCCCACACCCTCGCGGTCCGCCCGGTCGTGGTCCCCGCCGACGCGACCATCTGCGTCGAACCCCTCTCGCCCGGCGCCGACGACCTCCTGGTCTCCTATGACGGCCAGCTCGGCACCGTGCTGGCCCTGGGCGACCGGGTGTACGTTCGCCGCTCGCCTGCCGCCGTGTGCCTGATCCGGATCGGTCACGAGGGCTACTTCACCCGGATGAAGCAGAAGCTCAACTGGGGCGACCTCTCCGAACGGGAGGTCGAGCGATGATCGCCGAGCTTCGGGTGCGCGACCTCGCCACCATCGCGGATGTCACGCTCCAGCTCGGACCCGGTCTCAACGTGCTCACCGGGGAAACCGGCGCCGGCAAGTCCCTCCTGGTGGACGCGGTGGCCCTCCTGCTGGGCGCTCGCGCGGACAGCACGATGATCCGGCCCGGGGCGGGCCGTGCCGTGATCGAGGGCGCGTTCGACCTGGCTGATCCCGCACTGCGGCGCCGGCTCGAAGCCCAGGGGCTCGACGCCCCCGACGAGCGCGTCGTCATCCGGCGCGAGATCGGCGCGGACGGGCGGAGCCGGGCCTGGGTCAACGGCAGTCCCACGACCATGGCGGTGCTGGCCCGGCTCGGCCCTCTGCTGGTGGACCTCCATGGCCAGCACGAGACCCAGTCGCTGCTCCACGCCGAGTCGCAACGGGAGATCCTCGATGCCTTCGCGGGGACCCAGCCGGAGCGAATGGCCCTGCGCGAGGCGGTCGAGGCCCTCCGGGCGATCGCCGAGGAAGAGTCCACCCTGACCGCCCGCCGCGACGAGATCCGCCGCCGGGCCGACTACCTGCGCCACGTCGTGCAGGAGATTGACCGGGCCCGCCTCCGCCCCGGCGAGGAGGAGGAACTGGAAACGGAGGCCCGCCGCCTCGGCCACGCCGGCGCCCTCATGGAACAGGCTGGCAAGCTGGTCGAGGTGCTCGATGGCGACGCGCAGGGCGCCCTCCCCGCCCTCGGCCGGGCCGACCGGATCCTGGCCGGGCTGGAACGGATTGACCCCTCGCTCGCCGCCTGGCGGGAACTCCTGGACGGGGCCTACGCCGGTCTCTCCGAGCTGACCCGCCTGGCCCGGAGCTATACCGCGGAGATCCAGGACGACCCGGCCCGGCTCGCGGAAGTGGAGCGGCGCCGGGACTTGCTCTATCGCCTCAAGCAGAAATACGGTCCCGACCTCCCCGCCGTGCTCCAGAGCCGCGAGAACGCGGCCCGGGAGCTGGCCCTGCTGGACACCGCCGATCTCGATCTCCGGCAGCTCGCCGCTCGGCGGGTCGCGGCCCAGGCGGCATGTCAGGCAGCCGCAGACGCCCTCAGCGCCCGCCGCCGCGATGCCGCCGCCCGTCTGGCCCGCGCCGTCACCCGGCTGCTCCCCGCCCTCGGGCTCCCGGGCGGGCGGCTCGAGGTGGAGCTCGCCCCGCTCGGCGAGGTGACCCCGCTGGGACAGGAGGCCGTGGGGTTCACCGCGCGACTCAATCCGGGACTGGAACCCCGCCCCCTGGCCCGGGTAGCCTCGGGCGGCGAGCTGTCCCGGCTCATGCTCGCCCTCAAGGTGGTGCTGGCGGGCCACGACGCCGTCCCGACCCTCATCTTCGACGAGATTGATCAGGGGATCGGCGGGGAAGTCGGCGCGGAGGTCGCCGCAGCACTCGCCCAGGTGGCGGACCGACACCAAGTGCTCGTGCTCACCCATCTCCCCCAGATCGCCGCCCGGGCCGATCGCCACCTCGTGGTCTCCAAGGCCGCCCGCCGGGGCATCGCCACCAGCGACGTCGAGGTCATTCACGGCGAGGACCGGATCGTCGAGCTGGCCCGCATGCTGGGGGATCCGGACGCCGAAACCGCCCGGAAGCACGCGGAAGCCCTGCTGCGCGGTCAGCGCTGACCGGTCTCCTGGCCGGCCAGCGGCAAACACCGAGTGCGGACCCGGGGGCACCCGGCCCCCGTTCCGCCAGGTTCCGCCCCCTTCATCGCCACAACCGGTGATACCACCGGAGCTCCAGCGTGGTCACCCGCGCTTTCTCCACTCGCCCGCCGGTCGCCCGCGCCACCGTGGTCCAGGTCCATCCCGCCTCGATCGGAAGTCCGCACCGCCGGCCCGGCTCGCACTCGAAGCTGGAGCGGCCGACATAGCTCACCCCGGCTCCCAGGCTGAGCGCACTCCGGCGCGACTGGCGGGCGAGGAGCGCGGCGGCAACACCCGGGATGCTGTCCACGGAGCGGAAGTACGTCACCGCATCGGTCCCCTGGCGCCAGTAGTCGGCCGTCGCCTGGATTGCGAATCCCCGGGCCAGACGCAGGAACGGCTGGGCGCGAAGACTGATCACGTCGCCGGCGTCAATCCGCACATTGGTCAGGCGGTCCAGCCCTGCGATTGGCTGCTCCGGTGGCGTCACCCGGCGGACTCGCCGCGCCGGGAGCCGGGCCAGGTACCCCCCGGCGAGCCGCACCCCCACGCGGCCACGGCCCAGGTCGGCGATCCCGGCGACACCGGCCTCGTAGCGGCCGTTGCCCGTCCCGGTGTCGAGAAAGTTGTTCGGGCTGTCCCGCTGGCCCGTGGGGAATCGAACCAGGCCGGTCACGGCAAGCCGGAGCCCGCCCCATCGGCGGCCGCGGTCCCAGCGGTCCACCAGCGTGTAGCTGGCCCCCAGGTCCACGTCGCCGAGCCGCTGGAGTGTCGGCGCCACCAGGGGAGCCCCGGCGACGGGCCCGCGCGGGTCGGTGATGAATGCCTCGTACTCGGCCGTGGTGAGGGGCGCCGGGGCGAGCATCGGGGCCGCGGTGAACCCCGGCACTCCGAGCTGGTTGAGCAGTGTGTCCTGGAGGCCGGTGA
Organism: Gemmatimonadota bacterium; assembly: GCA_037444345.1. Classification (GTDB taxonomy): domain Bacteria; phylum Gemmatimonadota; class Gemmatimonadetes; order Gemmatimonadales; family GWC2-71-9; genus JADJOM01. The sequence continues at coordinate 9,604 of JBBIMQ010000067.1, forward strand.
TCGCCCCCGCGATGGCGCGGCCGGCGGCACTGGTGTCGGTGGGGAGAAACGGGGAGGCGCCGAGCGGATCCATCGTGAGGAGAAGCAGGGCATCCCGGGTCGCGGCGCCCCGTGCCGCCACGGCCCGCGCCAGCGCGTCCTGCGGTCCCGTGTAGTAGCCGCTCGCGATCCGCTGGTTGAGGGTATCGAGCGCCGCCGTGAACTGCTGGAAGAAGAGCGAGGCGCTCGCCTGCCCGCTGGTGGTCCCCAGCGCGGGATGCGCGGGGTTGAGCCCGGCCTGCGCGGTCGAGGAGTCTACCGCCAGCCTGGCCTGCACTCTCGTCTCCACCAGGGGGACGTTGGCGAACAGCGTGAGACGGGAGGTGATCCCGAGACTCACGCCAATCGTGCCGATCCCGGTGACCCGCTGGCCCAGGGCCGTGATCCGGCCCAGATTGATCCGGTTCCCGGGGCCGCCCACCACCACCGCAATGAGCGAGTCCGCTGCCCGCACCGCTGCCAGCCGGTCCGCGCCCAGCGCGGGGCTCGCGAAGTCCGCCAGATAGTCCTGTTTGGTGCCGTGGAGATACCGACTGGAGGCACTCTGGAACTCGCCCTGGAGAGCGATCCGCACCGCTCCCTTCGGCACTCCCACGGGGGCGAGCTGGGCCGCGGCCGGAACGGCCGCGAGGGCAAGAAGGCCGGTGGCGGCGAGGCTGGTCCGTTGCAGCAATCCTCCTCCTTGGCGAGCTGGCCCAGCCCCCGGACTCCGTGACGGCGCCCTCTCCACTACGGCAAGCAACTTCGCTCTTTCAGGGGCGGTTCGGTAGCCAGCCGGCGCTTCTCGCCTCGGCCCCTGGGCGGCTGAACCTGCTGGGCGAACATACCGACTACAACGGCGGGCCGGTGCTGCCCTGTGCCATCGAGCGGCGCACGGCCGTGGCCGCCGGGCCCGCCCGCGGGTGGGCCGCGGTCTCCACCCTGGATGGCACCCTCCACG
>JBBIMQ010000068.1:0-10505 GCA_037444345.1 Gemmatimonadota bacterium
GCCGCCTCCTCCTCCGCCTGGAGGAGCCGGAGCAGGCTCTCGTCAGGTGGGCTGGCCGACGCTCTCCCCTGCCGCATCCGGCCTCACCGAGGGTGGCCGGACCGCCCGGGTTGCGAACGGGTCGCAACCAGCGGGGGTGGCCGCCGCCGTTCCAGGTCGCGCGCCGCTTCCCGCCGCGCGGCCTCGAGAAGAGCGAAGCCTTCGTCCCGAGCGGATGGGCCCGGGCCGTCGGGGAGACTCCCGGCGCGGCTTCGGTTTTCGTTCATGTCTCTGTCCCTTCAGTCCCGGGCGCCAGGCACGCCGCCGACGACGCGTCCCGGCGACTCTCAATATCGGTCCCGCTAGTGGTGGATTGGATTAATACGATGCTAAGCCTGACTTCATACTGCGCTGCCCATCTTGGGGGAGCCGTCGGCCCCGTCGTGCGGGCTTGCGGCTGTCCCTGTGGCTCCGACAGCGGCCCTCCCGCCGCCGGACTCGCCGAGGTCTCCGACCCGGAGGTCCGCCGATGCTTGCCCCCACCTACCACCCCTGGACCGAGGCAGAGACCCTGGGCGACTATCTCGCCGGGCGCGGGGTGTCGCGCCGGGAGTTCCTCGGTTTTTGCGGTCAGATGTGCGCCGTGTTAGGCCTGGGCCAGCTGGCCGTGCCGCGCGTGGCCCGCGCCCTCGAGGCGGTGAAGCGGCCCAGCGTGATCTGGATCCAGCTCCAGGAGTGCACCGGCTGCGTGGAGAGCGTGATCCGGACGGCCGAGCCCACCATCGGCGACCTCGTGTTAGACCTCGTCTCCCTGGACTATTCCCATACCCTGATGGCGAGTGCCGGCCGCGCGGCCGAGAAGGCGTTGCAGGACGCGATGCAGGCCAACCGGGGCCACTACGTGCTGGTGGTGACGGGTTCCATTCCTCTGGCGGAAGGTGGGATCTACACCACGATCGGGGGCCGCACGGCCCGGGCGATCCTGGAAGAAGCGGCGGCGGGGGCGGGGGCGATTCTCGCCGTGGGGGCCTGCGCTCACTGGGGCAGCGTCCAGGCGGCGCGGCCCAATCCGACCGGCGCGGTGGGCGTGCAGGACGTGATCAAGGACAAGCCGGTGGTGAACATCGCGGGCTGCCCGCCCATCGGCGACGTCGTGACGGCCACCGTGGTGCACTTTCTCACGTTCGGGCGGCTGCCGGAGCTGGACTCCCAGGGGCGGCCCCGCTTCGCCTACGGTGCCCGGATTCACGACCAGTGTTCCCGCCGGGCGAACTTCGACGCCGGGCAGTTCGTCCAGGCCTTCGACGACGAGGCGGCCCGGCGCGGGTGGTGCCTGTACGAGGTGGGCTGCAAGGGGCCCGCGACCTTCTCGCCCTGCCCGATCTTCCAATGGAACACCCGGACCAGCTGGCCGATCGGGGCGGGGCATCCCTGTCTCGGCTGTACCGAGCCCTACTTCTGGGACACCATGTCGCCGTTTTACGGGCGCTTGCCTGACGTGGGTGGATTCGGCGTCGAGCGCACGGCAGACCTCATCGGCGCCTCCGCGGCCATCGGAGCGCTCGCCGGGGTCGCGGCTCACGCCATCGCCACCGGCGTTCACCAGATCCGGCAGCGGGCCAGGGCCGAAGCCGCCGGCGAGAGCGGCGGTACACCCTCCGCAAGCTGAGGAGATCCTGCCATGGCTGTCACCAAGGTCGTCGTTGACCCGATCACCCGGATCGAGGGCCATCTCCGAATCGAGGTGCAGGCGGAAAACGGCCGGATCGCCAACGCCTGGGCTTCCTCGACCCAGTTCCGCGGGATCGAGATCGTGATGGAGGGGCGCGACCCGCGGGACGCCTGGGCCTTCACCCAGCGGATCTGCGGCGTCTGCACGGTGGTCCACGCCGTCGCCTCCTGCCGCGCCGTCGAGGACGCGCTCGGCATCACGATTCCGCCCAACGCCCAGCTTATCCGGAACCTGATTCACGGGATGCAGTTCATTCAGGATCACGTGATCCATTTCTATCACCTGCACGCGCTCGACTGGGTGGACGTGGTGAGCGCGCTCAAGGCCGATCCCGAGGGAACCGCGCGGCTGGCCCGATCGGTCTCGCCCTGGCCGAACAACTCCGCCACCTACTTCGCCGAAGTCCAGAACCGGGTGAAGAAGTTCGTGGCGAGCGGTCAGCTCGGCATCTTCACCAACGGCTACTGGGGCCACCCGGCGTACCGGCTGCCGCCGGAGGCCAATCTCATGGCGGTGGCTCACTACCTGGAGGCGCTGGACTGGCAGCGGGACATCATCCGGCTCCACACCATCTTCGGCGGGAAGAATCCCCACCCCAACTTCCTGGTGGGCGGCATGGCCTCCGCCATCAACTTGGACGACACGGCGACGATCAATACCGAACGCCTCACCGACATCCGGGACATGATCACCCGGGCCCAGCGATTCGTGGAACAGGTGTACTGGCCGGACCTCTTGGCCATCGCCGGGTTCTATAAGGATTGGGGGGCCATCGGCGGCGGGACGCCCCATTTCCTGGCGGTGGGGGAATTCCCCGAAGGGGATATCAAGGATCTCGACAAGCTGTATCTCCCCCGCGGGATCATCCTGAATCGGGACCTCTCCCGGGTGCACCCCTACGACCAGGCCAAGGTGGAGGAGTACGTCACCAGTTCCTGGTACGAGTACTCGAGGGGGGATGCTGCCGGCCTGCATCCGTACGAGGGCGAGACCAAGGCCAAGTACACCGGGCCAGCGCCCCCGTGGGACTACCTCCAGGGGCTGCCCAAGTACACCTGGATGAAGGCCCCGCGCTACGAGGGCCGGCCGATGCAGGTGGGCCCGCTGGCCCGGATGCTGGTGGCGTTCGCCAGCGGCCACGCGGAGGCGCGGGAGCTGGTCAAGCAGGTGCTGGACACGCTCCAGGTGGGGCCCGCTGCGCTCTTCTCCACCCTGGGGCGCACCGCCGCCCGCGGGATGGAGACGGTGTTGCTGGCCCGCCGGATGAACACCTGGTACGGCCGGCTGGTGGATCGGATCAGGAGCGGCGACACCCGGACCTTCGCGGGCGAGAAATGGTCGCCCGAGACCTGGCCCCGGGAGTGCCAGGGCTACGGCTGGCTCGATGCCCCGCGGGGCGCGCTGGGGCACTGGGTGAAGATCCGCGACGGGAAGATCGCGAAGTACCAGTGCGTCGTGCCGAGCACCTGGAACTGCTCGCCCCGGGACGGGCAGGGCCAGATGGGGCCCTACGAGGCGGCCCTGGTGGACAACCACCCGCTGGTGCGGCCGGAGGAGCCGCTGGAAATCCTCCGCACCATTCACTCCTTCGACCCCTGCATGGCGTGCGGCGTGCACGTGCTCGATGCCTCCGGCAACCGGATCAGCGAGGTCAAGGTGCAATGACGACTCCGCCCTCGGCGCCTGCCTGGCCAGTGCCTGGCAAACGGCGCCGGATCTCTCTGGCGCACCGCGTCCCGCCGCCCAGCGGACACTATCGCTGGGTCTACCTCTGGGAATGGCCGATCCGGGCCATGCACTGGATCGCCGCCCTCTGTATCGTGGTCCTGGTCGTCACGGGGCTGTACATCGGCAAGCCGTACTTCGTCTCGGGCGCCGCCGAGAGCAGCGATCCCTACCTGATGGGGTGGATGCGGTTTCTCCACTTCGCGGCAGCGGGTCTGTTCGTGATGACCGGGATCGTGCGGGCCTACTGGCTCGTGGCCGGCAACCGGTTCGAGCGCTTCGCGGCCTTGTTTCCCGTGCGGCCCCGCGACTGGGTCAATCTGTTCAGGCAGGTCAAGTATTACCTGATGATCCAGCCCGAGAGGGCCCCCCACTACCTGGGGCACAATCCGCTGCAGCAGTTCTCCTATACGGCGGTCTACCTGCTCTCGCTCGTCATGGTGCTCACGGGGTTCGCCATGTACGGCCAGTCCAACCCGGACGGCTTCTTCTATGACGCCTTCAACTGGGTGGGGGTGGTCCTGGGCGGCATGCCGGTGGCCCGGTTCATCCATCACGTGGCCACGTGGCTCTTCCTGGTTTTCATCCCGATCCACGTGTATCTGGCCATCCGGGCGGACAACCTGGAGCGGACCGGGGTGATCTCCTCGATCTTCAGCGGCGGTCGGTTCGTGCCGGCGGATCAGACGTTCGTGGATCAGGACGGTGCATGAGCGAGGCCAGGATCGTGGTACTCGGGGTCGGAAACCCGTTGATGGGAGACGACGGGACCGGCCTGGCCCTGCTCGACGCCCTCGGCCGACGAGCCGGTCTGCCGCCGGGAACGGCTCTGGTGGACGGGGGGACCTGGGGGATGAACCTGCTGCCCGTCGTCGAGAGCGCGAGCCATCTGGTGCTGCTGGACGCGGTCAGGACGGGGGCGCCGCCTGGCACGGTGGTGGTGCTCGGCCGGCGGGAGCTGCCTCGCTACCTCGGGCTCAAGCTGTCGCCGCATCAGATTGACCTCAAGGAGGTCCTGGCCCTGGCAGAGCTCCGCGGCACCCTGCCCGCTCGGGCGGTGGCGATCGGCATCGAGCCGGAGCGGGTGGACTGGGGAATCGGGCTCAGACCCGCCGAGGCGGCGCGGCTGGACGAGGCGGTGGACGCCGCGCTCCGGGTCCTGGAGGGCTGGGGGGGGCAACCCGCCGGGGCGGGGGCGGGGCGGGATGCATGAGATGAGCCTGGCGCTCGAGGTGGGGCGCCTGGTCGAGATCGCGCTCCAGCGCTCGCCGGGCCGGCTGCTTCGCGTCGGCGTGGTGGTGGGCGACGAGGCGGGCGTGGAACCGGCGAACCTGGCCTTCTGTCTCGAGGCCGTGCTGGCGTCGCCGCCCTTCGGCGGGGCGCGACCGGTCCTCCGGCGAGCCCCGGGCGACGAGCTCCGGCTGGAATACGTGGAGGTGGACGATGGCCGTCCGGACCATTGAGGTGCGCGAGAGCCTGATGGCGAGGAACAACGAGCTCGCCGCCGAGGTGCGCCGGCGTTTGGGGGAGGCGGGGGTCGTGGCCTTCAACCTGGTGTCGTCCCCCGGCTCGGGAAAGACCACCCTTCTCGAGCGCACGCTCGAGGCCCTGGGCCAGGAGCTGGGCATCGCCGTGATCACAGGCGACGTGCAGACCGAGAACGACGCCCGGCGCCTCGCCCGGCGGACCGACCGGCTGGTGCAGGCCGTGGTGACCAACGGCGCCTGTCATCTGGATGCCCGCCAGGTGCTCGCGGCCCTCGAGGCGATCGATCTCCGGGCCACCCGCCTCCTCTTCGTGGAGAACGTGGGCAACCTGGTCTGCCCGGCGAGCTGGGATCTGGGGGAGGCGGCCAAGGTGGTGGTCTTCTCGGTCACCGAGGGGGAAGACAAGCCGCTCAAGTATCCCAAGATGTTTCGCCAGGCGCAGTACGCGGTGCTCAACAAGCTGGATCTGCTGCCCCACCTGTCGTTCGATCTGGATCAGGCGGTCGGGTTCGCCCGCGAGGTCAATCCGGCCCTTCGATTCTTCTTCACCTCGGCCCTGACGGGCGAGGGGATGGATGCATGGTTCGCCTTCCTGCGGACCCAGGCCAGGGTCGCGGCGCCGCGGTCCTGACCCGGCGCGGCGCGCTCCAGCTCCACGTCTCCGGCGTGGTGCAGGGGGTCGGATTCCGCCCGTTCGTGTACCGGCTGGCCCGGCGGCATGCCCTGGGCGGCTGGGTCCGCAACGAGGCCGGTGAGGTGCAGATCGTGGTCGAGGGGGCGCCGGGCGAGCTGGAGGCGTTCGCGGGCGCGCTGGTGCGGGAGGCGCCGCCGCTGGCCCGCATCGCCCGGATCGAGCGGGAGCCCCGGGAGCCGGAGGGCCTGACCGAGTTCGTCATCGCCGAGAGCGCCGACGAGCCCGACCGGCGCCAGCCGGTCCCTCCCGACGTGGCCCTGTGCGAGGCCTGCGCCGCCGAACTCGCCGACCCCGCCAACCGCCGCTATCGCTACCCGTTCATCACCTGTACCGACTGCGGCCCCCGCTTCACTGTGATCGCGCGGCTCCCCTACGACCGGGAGCGCACCACCATGCGGGTGTTCACCCAGTGCCCGGTCTGCGAGGCGGAGTATCGTACTCCCGGGGATCGGCGGTACCACTCGGAGACCAACTCCTGCCCGGCCTGCGGCCCCTCGCTCTGGCTCGAGCGGGGCGACGGATCGGTCCTGGCCCGGGGCGGCGCGGCGCTCCATGCCGCGGCCCGGATCCTCGACCAGGGCGGCATCGTGGCGATCCGGGGGTTCGGGGGCTTCCATCTCGCCTGCGACGCCACCAGCGAATCCGCGGTGGTCCGGCTCCGGTTGCGGAAGGGCCGGGAGGCGAAGCCCTTCGCCGTGATGGTGGGCTCGCTCGAGGAAGCGACCACGCTGGCGGAGCTGGGCGAACGCGAGGCCGGATTGCTCGCCGGACAGGAGCGGCCCATCGTGCTGCTCCGGGCCCGCTCGCCCGGCCCGCTCGCGCCGTCGGTGGCGCCGGGCCTGGACACCGTCGGCCTCATGCTGCCCGCCACCCCGCTGCACCTGCTTCTGGCTGGTGAGGTGCGGCGGCCCCTGGTCATGACCAGCGGCAACCGAAGCGAGGAGCCGATCGCCATCGGGAACGAGGAGGCCCGCGCTCGACTGGGCGGCATCGCCGATGCGTTCCTGCTGCACGACCGGGAGATCCTCTCTCGCTGCGACGACTCGGTGCTCCGCCTGGCGGCCGGCGGCCCGGTGTTCCTGCGCCGGGCCCGCGGGTACGCCCCGCTTCCTCTGCGGCTTCCGGTGCCGAGCCCGGTCCCGCTCCTCGCCGTGGGACCGCATCTCAAGAACACCTTCACCCTGGTGCACGGCGATACGGCCTTCGTCAGCCCGCACGTGGGGGATCTGGAGAGCCGCGAATCGCTGGAGCACTTCCGGGGCATGCTCGAGGTCTATCAGCGCCTCTTCAAGGTGCGCCCCGAGGCCGTGGTGCACGACCGCCACCCCGGCTACCTCTCCACCCGCCTGGCCCGGGAGCTGGGGCTGGAGACCGTGCTGGCGGTGCAGCACCACCACGCGCACATCGCCGCCGTCCTGGCGGAGCACGGGGTCGCCGGCCCGGCGATCGGCGTGGCATATGACGGCACCGGCTACGGGGACGACGGTGCGGTCTGGGGCGCGGAGATTCTGCTGGCCGACGTGCGGGGGTTTCGCCGTCTGGCTCACCTCAGGTACGCCCCGCTCCCCGGCGGCGACCTCGCGGCCCGCCGGCCCTGGCGCGCGGCGCTGGGCTATCTGGCCCTCGATCGCTCGGCCCGGAGCGCCTTCGCCCTGGCGTTCGCCCCGGTGGCACCCGCCGAGCTGGCGCTGGCCGAGCGGCAGATCGCCGCGGGGGTGAACGCCCCACTGGCCTCCTCCATGGGCCGGTTGTTCGACGCCGCCGCGGCGGTGCTCGGCATCCGCCACCAGTGCGGCTACGAGGGCCAGGCAGCGATGGAGCTCGAAGCCCTGGCGGGACGGCGCATCGCGGCGGAGCTTGCGTTCGGAATCGAATCCGGGCCGGACGGCCAGTGGGTGGTGGATCCCCTGCCGGTGCTGGCCCGGCTCGGGTACTTGCGGCAGCAAGGGCGCGACCCGGCCGATCTCGCGGCTGATTTCCATGCCAGCGTGGCCTGGTTGACACAGCGGCTGGTCCGCCGGGCCGCCGAGGCCACGGGCGTCTCCACGGTGGCGCTCGGGGGTGGGGTCTTCCAGAACGCCCGGCTCCTCACCTCGGTGGTCAATCGCCTGAGCGGCGAGGGGTTCCGGGTGCTGGTGCCGCGGGCGTTGAGCCCCAACGACGGTGCGATCAGCTACGGGCAGGCGGCGATCGGGGCGGCGCTGCTGAGCGGTGGGCGATGAGCGCCAATCGGGTCGTGCTGGTGCCCGGGGCGGAACGCGGGGCGAGGGGGCCGGCGCCGCACCCCCGGGGTGATCACCGGGACCGCCCCGGTTCACGGCGGGCCGCCGGCCTCTCGCCGCTCGCCGGAGCGGTGGACTCCCTGACCTGACCCGGAAAGGAGCGCGACCCCATGTGCCTCGGCATCCCTGGCCGCATCGTCTCCCGGTACGACGACGCGGGCCTCGCCATGGGCGTGGTGGACTTCGGCGGCGTCCGGCGCGAGGTCTGCCTGGCATACGTGGCGGATCAGGTGCAGCCGGACGACTACGTCATCGTGCATGTCGGCTTCGCCATCTCGAAGGTGGACGAGGCGGAGGCCCGCCGCACCTTCGAGGCGCTCCGCGAGATGAGCCAGCTCGAGGAGCTGGACTGGATGCGCGAGGTGGCCGAGAAGAGCCTGGAAGGGACGGGAGGAGGCGGGGCATGAAATACCTCAGCGAGTACCGCGACCCGGCGCTCGCCCGGCGGCTGGTGGCGCGCATTCGCCGCACCGCCACGCGGCGCTGGGTCCTGATGGAGGTATGCGGCGGCCAGACCCATACCATCGTGCGCCAGGGTCTGGACCAGCTGCTCGAAGGCGCGGTGGAGATGATTCACGGCCCCGGGTGCCCGGTCTGCGTGACCCCGCTGGAACTCATTGATCGGGCCATCGCGCTCGCCAGCCGGCCGGGGGTGATCTTCACCTCCTTCGGCGACATGCTCCGGGTTCCCGGCAGCGCCTGCGACCTGCTCGCCGTGCGGGCCCGGGGGGGGACGGTCCGGGTGGTCTATTCCCCGCTCGATGCGCTCGAGCTCGCGCGGAAGAACCCGGACAAGGAAGTGGTCTTCTTCGCCGTGGGGTTCGAAACCACGGCCCCCGCCAACGCCATGGCGGTCTGGCGCGCCAGGGCGCTGGGCATCCGCAACTTCAGCATCCTGGTCTCCCACGTGACGGTGCCGCCCGCGCTGTGCGCCCTGCTCGAGTCGCCGGACAACCGGGTGGAGGGATTCCTCGCCGCGGGCCACGTCTGCACCGTGATGGGCTGGACCGAGTACGAGCCGATCGCCGAGCGGTATCGGGTGCCGATCGTCGTGACGGGATTCGAGCCGCTCGACCTCCTCGAGGGCATCTGGCTCGCCGTCCGCCAGCTCGAACAGGGCCGCCACGAGGTGGAGAACCAGTACGTGCGGTCGGTCCGGCGGGAGGGGACCGTTCCCGCCCGGACCCTGGTGGAGCGGGTGTTCCGGCTGGTGGACCGCAAGTGGCGGGGGATCGGGGAGATCCCGCAGAGCGGGCTCGGGCTGCGCGAAGAGTTCGCCGACTACGACGCCGAGCGCCGGTTCGACCTGGGTGGGCTCTCGCAGGAGGAGCCCCCCGAGTGCCGGGCCGGGGACGTCTTGCGCGGCCGGCTGAAGCCGTTCCAGTGCCCGGCCTTCGGGACGCGCTGTACCCCGGAGCACCCTCTGGGCGCTCCGATGGTCTCGAGCGAAGGGGCCTGCGCCGCCTACCATGCCTACGGGCGGGTGCGGCAGGCCCTGGAGGTGGGCGTATGACGAGCGGTTCACTGGTGGGCGGCGTGGTCTGCCCCGGGCCGATGGCGCCGGCCGAGGTGCAGCTGGGCCATGGCTCGGGGGGTACGATGAGCGCCGCGCTGCTGCGGGAGCGGTTCCTCCCCCGGCTGGCCAATCCGGCGCTGGCCGCGCTGGGCGACGCCGCCATCGTCGGCCTGGCGGGGCAGGCGCTCGCGATCTCGACCGACAGCTTCGTGGTGAGCCCGCTCGAGTTCCCGGGCGGGAACATCGGATCGCTCGCGGTGCACGGCACCCTCAACGACCTCGCCATGATGGGGGCGGAACCGATCTGCCTGGCGGCCGGGTTCATTCTGGAAGAAGGTCTTGCCTTCGAGGTGCTGGACCGGGTGGTGGCCGCGATGGCCCGGGCCGCGGGCGAGGCGGGGGTGCCGGTGGTGACGGGCGACACCAAGGTGGTCGAGCGGGGCAAGGCCGACGGCCTCTACATCAACACCACCGGGCTGGGCCGGAGGCTGGCTGGTGTGTCACCCGCGCCGGATCGGGCCCGGCCCGGGGATGTCATTCTGTTGAGCGGGCCGATGGGCCGGCACGGGATGGCCATCATGGCGGAACGGGAAGGGATCGGTTTCGAGGCGCCGATCGAGAGCGACAGCGCGGCGCTGTGGCCGCTGGTGGAGCGTGTGCTCCGCGGGCTAGGGGCCGAGGTGCATGTGCTGCGCGACCCGACCCGGGGTGGCGTCGCCAGCGCGCTGAACGAGATCGCGGCCGCCTCCGGGGTGGGTATGATCCTGAACCACGATCTCCCGGTGCCGGACGCGGTCGCCGCCGCCTGCGAGATGCTGGGCCTGGATCCGCTCTACGTGGCCAGCGAGGGGATCTGCCTGGCGATCGTGCCGGCGGCCCGCGCCGACGAGGCCCTGGCGCTGGTGGGGGGCCACCCCCTCGGCGCGGAGGCCCGGTGCATCGGGCAGGTGGTGGCCGACCACCCCGGGTACGTGGTGCTGGAAACGGCGATGGGCGGAAGCCGGATCGTGAGCATGCTGCCCGGTGACCAGCTCCCGCGGATCTGCGGCTTGGTGGCTCCCGGGTGAACCCGGAAGGCGTACTCCTTCCG
>JBBIMQ010000069.1:0-2466 GCA_037444345.1 Gemmatimonadota bacterium
CGCCCAGGCTCAGACCCAGAGCCCCGGCCCGGCGCACGAACTCCCGCCGGCTGAGCGCGCCGGCGCGGAGCAGGGGGACGAGGTCTTCGAGTGGATCGCCCAGCGCCATGGTTCCTTCCCGCTCCATGACCCATCAGGTCCGGCAACGTGTCAGGCCAGAGCCTCCCCTGTCAGCCCGCTCGCTTCGACCCCCGGCGGCCCGGCGTCCGTGCCGGACTCTTGTGGGGCCGCCGCGGGACCAGGGCAACCGGGTGCCGCGGCTGGTAGAGCCCCAGGGAGGCCCCACCTGGGAGGCGCAGCGCGGTCGCCAGGCCCCGACTCCGGTTCCGGATCGGGCCCGCCACCGCGATGCCCTTGCGCCGCAACTCCCTGACCGTCGCCCGGATGTCGTCGCACATCAGCAACAACTCGTGATAGTCCTCCTCCGAGGGATGGATCGCCAGCTCGGCGGGCGGGGCCCTGAAGATGAGCCAGCCATGACCAGCGTCCACGGCCTTCCACCCGAGCGCCTCCCCGAAGAGCCGGCGGGTTTCCGCGGCCCGCCTCGAATAGATGAGCGCGTGCATGCCCACGATCGCCATGACCCACCTCGCTGCTGGAGTGGCCGGGGCCGGTTCAAACTTTTCCGGCCCGCCCCTGAAGGGCGGCCTCGAGCGCGGCGGCGTCGCCCCGCTCCAGTGCCGCCTCGGCGAGGAGGCTGGTCCGGTCCCGAAACAGGGTGACGACGGCGGCGACCCGGCCGCCCTGCCGGAAGGTCAGGACCGCGTCCCGGGCCGACAGGTCCCCGCTCAGCTCGATCGCGTCCCACCGCTCGGCGTGTCCCACGTAGGCCAGCACCGTGTCATAGTGGGCGCTCCAGAAAAACGGCACCGCGTCGAACCGCTCGCCACGGCCCAGAATATTCCGGGCCGCCGTCTGTCCCATCCGCTGGACCACGACCCAGTGTTCTACCCGAAGGCGCTCCCCGCTGTGCGGATCGGGCCAGCGGGCGATGTCGCCAGCCGCGAAGATGCCGGGCTGGCTGGTCTCCAGATACTCGTTCACCAGCACCCCGCGATCGAGCGCCAGGCCCGCCTCCTCGGCCAGGCCCACGGCCGGCCGGACTCCCGCGCCGATCACCACCAGCTCGGCGGGAAGGCGGAGCCCATTCTGGAGCGTGACGGCCTCAGGAGTGATCTCGCGGGCCGTCTGGCCCAGATGAAACACCACACCGTGAGCCTCGTGCAGCCCCCGCAGGTAGTCGCCGATGTCGGGCCCCATGACCCGCTCGAGAGGCCGGGCCTCGGGTGCCACGACGGCAACCTCGAGCCCCCGGGCGCGCAACGACGCCGCCACCTCGAGCCCGATAAAGCTTGCGCCCAGCACGACCGCGCGGCGCGCCGATCGGGCTCGGGCGATGATGGCTCGGCTGTCGGCCAGGGAACGCAGATAGTGCACCTGGGGAAGCTCACCCCCCGGGAGGCGAAGCCTCACGGGCTCCGCGCCGGTCGCCAGCAGCAGCGACCCGTAGCCCAACGTGCTCCCGTCCGCGAACCGGATCTGCCTGGCGGCGGGGTCGAGGCCGGTCACCCGCGCACCGAGCCTGAGCGTGATACCCTGCTCGCTGTAAAACTCGAGGGGCCGCAGCGGGATCCACTCCTCCGGCGCGGTCCCGGCAAGGTACTCCTTGGAAAGGTTGGGCCGGTCGTAGGGCGGTTCGGACTCCGCCGTCACGAGCGTGACGGGTCCGTCGTACCCTTCTCGCCTGAGCGTCTCGGCCGCCATGTGCCCGGCCGCGCCGGCGCCCACAATGACGACCGACGACGGGACGCCAGGGGGAAGGGGCTCGGGCGACGGGGCGACCTCGCGCCTGCCCGTTACCCGGACCAGGTCTCCCTCCCTCGCCACCACCCAGCAGGCGATGGGATTGAAGGCCGGCGGCCGGAGCGGCTGCCCGGTGCGGAGACTGAAACAGGCATGATGCCAGGGACAGCGGATGGTCTGGCCAACGATCACCCCCTCGGCAAGGGGGCCGCTGTAGTGGGAACACACTGCGCTTACCGCGTAAATCTCGCCGCCCGCGCGGGCGAGCAGGACCGGCTCGCCCCCGGCGTGGCCCAGCAGCGTCCCGCCCTCCGGAATCGCGCTCAGGGGAACGCCCCGGCCGAGATCGGGGCCTGCGAGTGAACCTGGCTGCGCCATAGGGAACCCTCCTAATCGGCCGACGGTTCGCGTTGCAGCAGCCGTTCGGCCAGATAGATCAGGACTGCCGTCGCCACCAGGATAATGGTGCTGATCGCGTTGATGCTCGGCTCGATGTTGCGTCGGACCATCCCGTAGACGACGACCGGCAGGGTGGAAGAGCCGGTCCCCGAGACGAACGAGGTGATCACGAAGTCGTCGAACGACAGCGTGAAGGCGAGGAGTGCACCCGCCACGATCCCCGGCCACAGTTGGGGGAGAGTCACCTTCCAGAAGGCGGCGACC
>JBBIMQ010000069.1:2481-10414 GCA_037444345.1 Gemmatimonadota bacterium
GGCTCATCGCGGCCTCCTCGAGGGTCCGGTCCATCCCCTGCAGCCGAGCCAGGACCACCACCGCCACGAAGGGAAGGCAGAACGCCACGTGGGCGATCGTGATCGTTGTCAGGCCCAGCGGCATGCCGAGCAGGGCGAACAGGACGAGCAGCGAGATGCCCACCACGATCTCCGGCGTCACGATCGGAACGTACAGCAAGGCTTCCAGCAGGGTCCGCCCCCGAAACCGCTGGCGGGCCAGGCCGAGCGCGAGCAGCGTGCCGAACACCGTGGCGAGCGCGGTGGCCACGACCCCCACGACCAGGCTGTTCCGGAGTCCGCTCAGGACGTCCTCGCGCTCGAACAGCCGCCGATACCAGTCCCAGGTGAAACCGGTCCAGTTCACCGAGAACCGGGACCGGTTGAACGAAAACGCGATCAGGACGGCGAGCGGGGCGTGGAGAAACAGGTACACTCCGAACGCCAGGCCGACGAGCCAGCGGGGAGGCCGGGTCATCCGGGCAGCGCCGATCGGGAACCGGCGTCGCGCAGGCGAAGGTAGACCAGAATCGCCCCGAGCACGAGCGCCATCACGATGAACGACGCGGCCGATCCGAAGGGCCAGTTCCGGGCGGTCGAGAACTGGTTCTGCATCAGGTTGCCGATCATGACCTGCTTGGCACCTCCCAGGAGGTCCGACGTCAGGAATGAGCCGAGCGAGGGCACGAACACCAACAGGCACCCCGTCACGACCCCCGGCATCGAAAGTGGCAGCGTGATGCGCCAGAACCGCGCCACCGGACCCGCGCCCAGCATTTCTGCCGCCTCGAGCAGGGAAAGGTCCTGTTTCTCGAGCGAGGCGTAAATCGGGAGAATCATGAACGGCAGGAACCCGTATACCAGGCCCGCCATCACCGCGAAGGGCGTGTAGAGCAGCTCGAGCGGCTGGCGGACGACACCGAGCCCGAGGAGCGCCGTGTTGACCAGGCCGGTGTCGCGAAGGAGGAAGATCATCGCGAAGGTGCGAACCAGGAAGCTGGTCCAGAACGGCAGCACCACCAGGTGCAGCAGGAGCGTCTTCCGGCGCCTGCTCCGCGCGATCAGGTAGGCCACCGGATAGCCCGCGACCAGGCAGATCGCCGTGGCCCCGGCTGACCAGACAAGCGTCCGCTGCAGAACCCCGAGATAGAGCGGGTCGAAGAAGCGGCGATAGTGCTCCAGGGTGAACCCCGGCCGCACACCGCCGTACATCCCCCGCGGCATGAAGCTGTAACCCAGCATGATCAGCAGGGGGAGCAGGAAGAACGCGACGAGCCAGAATGTGCCCGGCACGAGCAGGCTCCAGCTCCCGACCCGGGCCCGCGCGCCGAGCCGGCCCGCAAGCCGCCGCGAGATCCCCCCGGTCACCCTTCCTCCAGCACCTGGCAGTCCTCCGGCCGCCAGACCACCGCCGCCGGGTCGCCCCCCTTCCAGGGGAGCGGGTTGATCAGCTGGCCCTCGTTGCGGAGTGCTACGGTCAGGGTACCTCCGCTCGCCAGGGCCACGATCACGTGCACCGTCTCGCCCCGGTAGATCACGTCCCGCACCGTCCCGGCCAGGGCGTTCTCCGCCGCCGGCACCTCACCCGGCCGAGCCAGGTCCGCCCACTCGGGTCGCACCGCAACCCGGACGGACGCCCCGATCCGGGCACCGGGAAAGTCCGGCACTAGGAACCGCCCGCAAGCCCCCTGGACCTCCCAGCGGCCGTCCTTGCGGCCTGCGGCCATGCCCTCGAGGAAGTTGGACTCCCCGATGAACCGGGCCACGAACGCGGTGCGCGGGTTCTCGTAGATCTCCGCCGGGGTGCCGAGCTGCACGATCACCCCGCTGTCCATGACCGCGATGCGGTCGGACATGGTCAGGGCCTCTTCCTGGTCGTGGGTGACGTAGAGGAAGGTGATCCCGAGCTCCCGGTTGAGCCGCTTGAGCTCGAGCTGCATCTCCTTGCGCAACTTGAGGTCAATGGCGCCCAGGGGCTCGTCCAGCAAGAGGAGGGCGGGACGGAGCACGAGCGCCCGCGCCAGCGCCACTCGCTGCCGCTGGCCCCCGGAAAGCTGCGAGGGCATTCTTCGGGCGAAGACAGCCGGGTCGAGCCGCACCAGCTCGAGCGCCTGGCGCACCAGGCCGGGGATTTCCGCCCTGGGGTAGCGGTGCTGTTCCAGCCCGAAGGCGACGTTCCGCTCCACCGAGAGGTGGGGGAAAATCGCGTAGTTCTGGAACACCATCCCGACCTGCCGCTCGTAGGGCCGGCGGCGGTTGACTACCTCGCCCGCAATGCGAATCTCCCCGCCGTCGGGGTCGGGCGTCTCGAAGCCAGCCAGCAGCCGGAGGGTGGTGGTCTTGCCGCAGCCTGAGGGCCCGAGCAGCGAAAAGAACTCTCCCCGCCGGACCGCGAAGCTCACGCCGCGGACGGCCTGGACGCCGCCGAAGGACTTGCTCACCCGGCGGAACTCGACCATGGGGTCGCCCGGCGTTGCGGGGTTGGCCACGGCCCGGCTCACCTCCGCGCCGCCAGGCCTGGAGCGCCGATCACCTGGGTCCTCCACCTCGATCTCGATTTCGGGCGCGCTCGCGGCCGGTGTCGGCAAGGCGGATCCATCGCTTCCGGCCCATTCGCCGATCGCCCCTGAGCGGACCCCGGCGGTTGCCCGGCCTCGCTCCGCCCCGTGGCCTGGGCGAGTGGCCGGACCGCGACCCCCGTGCCCGGCTGGCGGGTCGCCGGGCGGCTCTTAGCTTCAACCCACCTCGACCGATCGGCTCGACACGCCGTTCACCTTGGCAACGATCTACGACGCCATCATCATCGGCGCCGGCCACAATGGCCTCGTCTGCGCCGCCTACCTGGCCCGCGCGGGGCGCCGGGTGCTGGTCCTGGAACGGCGCGAGGTGGTAGGCGGTTGCGCGGTGAGCGAGGAACTCTGGCCCGGCTTCAGAGTTTCCACTGCGAGCTACGTGAACAGCCTGTTCCGCCCGGAGATCATCCGGGACCTGGAACTCAAGCGACGCGGGTTCACGATGCTGCCGCGGAACCCGTCCTCCTTCACCCCCTTTCCGGATGGCCGCTATCTGCTGATGGGCCCGGACAAGGCCCAGACCCACCGGCAGGTGGCCAAGTTCTCCGCCCGCGACGCGGAGCGCCTGCCCCGCTACGAGGCGATGCTGGATCGGGTGGCCCGGTTCCTCGAACCCACCCTGCTCGAGACTCCGCCCGACCCCTGGTCGCTCGCCCCGGGCAATCTGTTCAAGCTTGCGCGGCTGGCCCTCCGGTTCCGGAGTCTCGGACCTGACGGCCCCCTGGCGATCGAGATCCTCACCGGTGCCGCGAGCCCGATTCTGGACCGGTGGTTCGAATCGGAGGAGCTCAAGGCCACGCTCGCCACCGATGCCATCATCGGCGCCTTCGCCACCCCCTCGATGCCGGGTACCGCCTACGTGCTCTTTCACCATGTGATGGGCGAGTGCGACGGGGTCCGGGGGGTCTGGGGCTACGTCCGCGGGGGGATGGGGGCTCTCTCCGACGCCATCGCCAGCGCTGCGCGCGAAAAGGGCGCCGAAATTCGGGTGAACGCGCCGGTGGCGCGGATCCTGGTCCGGGACGGCCGGGCGACGGGCGTGGTGCTCGCCGATGGAACCGAGTACCGGGGCCGGGTGGTCGTCTCCGGCGTTGACGCGCAGGCGACCTTCCTCCGCCTCCTCGACCCGGCTTGCCTGCCACCCGACTTCGTCGAGACCGTGCGTCACCTCGATTACACGAGCGGAAGCTGCAAGATCAACCTCGCCCTCTCCGAGTTGCCCGACTTCCGGGCGCTGCCAGGGGCGCGGCCCGACGTCCAGCACCGAGGCACCATTCATCTCTGCCCCAGCCGGGAATACATCGAGCGGGCCTTCGACCCCGCCAAGTACGGATACATCTCCGAGAACCCGGTGATCGAGGCCACCATTCCCTCGGCGGTGGACGACACGGTCGCGCCTCCGGGTCGCCATGTGATGTCCATGTTCACCCAGTACTTCCCGTACCACCTCGCTCCCGACGCCGGGTCGCTCGAGGAAAACAAGCGGCGCTACGCGGAGCGCTGCATTGATATCATGACCGAGTACGCCCCCAACTTCCGCCGTGCCGTGATCGCCTACGAAGTGCTTGCGCCACGTGACCTGGAGGCCCGTTTCGGGCTCACCGGAGGCCATATCATGCAGGGGGCGATGTCGCTGTCCAGCCTCTTTTTCATGCGTCCGGTGCCCGGCTATGCCGATTACCGCACGCCCATTCGCGGGCTCTATCTCTGCGGTGCGGCGACCCATCCCGGCGGCGGGGTCATGGGGGCCTGCGGGTACAACGCGGCCCGGGAAATCCTGCGCGACCGTTGACCCGGCCGCCACCCAACAAGCAGCGAGCGGGGTCGAGTTCCCCCGACCCCGCCCCGATCCACCGCGCCTCACGGATCAGGCCTTGACCTTCACCGGGATCTCCCGGGGCTTGGCCCGCTCCACCTTCGGCAGGACCACGGTCAGGACCCCGTGCTCGAAGTTGGCCTGAACCCGGTCAGCGTCCACGGTGTTGGGCAGGCTGAAAGCCCGCTCGAAGGTGCCGTAGGTCCGCTCGTACCGGTGCACCCGGTCCGTGCTCTCCTCGGCCACCTGCTTCTTCTCCCCGCGGATGGTGAGCGTGTTGTTCTCGCAGGTGATCTTCACGTCCTCCGGCCGCACGCCGGGAAGCTCCGTCACGATCCGGATCGAGTCCTTGTCCTCGAAGATGTCCGTGGGCGGCAGCCAGGCACCGGTGACACTCAGGGCCTGATCAGTGAAGGGCCACCCGCTGAACGCCTCCTCCATCCACTGGTTGAGCCGCCGCACCGTGTTGAACAGGTCGGTGCTGGGCGACGGGATCTGAGAGCGACGCAGCATCAGCGACATACTCGTTCACCTCCCTTCTTCGAGACCAGTGTTACCTGGGGTTCCGGCCACTCCCGGAACCGCCGGCACCCAGGCCTCTTGCATCCCGCATGCCTGTGCTGCCCAGCGAAAAGTCGGCCAGCATGACAGCGACCGTTTCGGAACGCCAACCAGAGTGACAGGTTAGCGCTCAAAGCTGACAGCTCGCCTGACCTGCCCTCCTGGCGCATCTCGGGTACGAGGCCACCGCCGCCTACCGCCCGGCCATGCCTCCTGCCCTTGGCCGGGGCACCCGGCCTTCCCACTCCCGCCGGTCGGCTTCCGCCAGGACCCGGACCGCAGCCATGGCGAAGTCGGCCAGGCGGCGGTAAGTGTCGGCCGTGTCGGGAAGTTCGAGCAGGTGGTCATACTGGAGGGCCGGGCCGAAGCGGATCCGGATCGGCTCCGCCTCCCGTCCACCCCAGGTCAGGATCTCGCGGAGGCTGTTGGTCAGACCCCCCACGAATACGGGTACCACGACTGGCCTGGCCTCGCGCATCAGGCGGCCGACACCGGGTTGTCCCGGCAGGAGGGCCCAGGGATCGCGCCCCCGGTTCCGGGTTCCCTCCGGATGGAACCCCACCAGCTGGCCGGCCCGCTCGCGGCAGAGCCGGACCAGTTCGGCGAGGGCCCATTGGTCGAAGCGGCGCTTCCCGGCCGTACGGAAGAACGGCGGATACATGGACCACCAGGCGGCGAGGAAGTTGGCCAGCACCCCCGGCACTGTCTGGTAGAAATACCGCCCTCGCACCGGGAAGTTGATCGCGCGCCACCCCGGCAGCCGCCGAAACAGCACGCACATGACGACGAACAGATCGTACAGCGTTCGGTGGTTGGCGATGATGAGCAGGGGGCGGTCCCGGCTGGTGGCCGCCACGTGCTCGAGCCCGCTCACCTGGAGCCGCCGCCGGATCACCGCCTCGATCCACCGGGCGCCGATCTCGCGCTGAAACCAAAACCAGAATCGCTGCCAGCGGCCCCGGTTCATGCGCCGGACCAGCCGGACCGCCAAGCGTTCGAACGGCGCGAGCACGCCGAGCGGCGGGTCGCCCGCGCGGTCTCCGATGCCGGATCCCCTCGGGTCCATGGCGGGACGATCTCGCCAGCCGGGCACACCGTCAAGTCGGGCCCGCGGTATACTTCCCCCCATGAGCGGACCCCGGCTCCTCCTCGTCGGCGGCGGACACGCGCACGTTTTTGTGTTGGAGGCCCTGGCCCGCGGCCGCGTGCCGGCGGGCGAGGCCACCCTGGTCTCTCCCCACGATCGGCAGGTGTACTCCGGCATGGTGCCCGGACTGATCGGGGGACGCTATACCCTGGAGGAGGTGACGTTCGACCTTCCGGCGATGGCGGCCCGATGCGGGGTCCGGTTTGTTCGGGACACGGTGGTGCGGCTCGATGCCGCCGTGAGGACCGCGACCCTGGCCTCGGGACAGGCTCTCCCCTACGACGTCGCCTCGTTCGCCGTCGGGGGCGCACCGGCGGGCAGTGACCGGCCGGGGGTCGCCGAGTACGCACACTTCGTCAAGCCGATCAATCGAGTGCTCGAGCTCCTCCCCGCGATCGATCAGGCGGCGGCCGCGCGAGGCCCCGAACCGCTGCAGGTGCTGGTGGCCGGAGCGGGTGCGGCCGGGGTCGAGGTCGCCCTCGCGCTCCGGGCCCGACTCGACCGCCTCGGGGCCACGCGCGCTGTGATCACCCTCTACGACACCGCTCACACCGTGCTCCGCGAGCGCAGTCCTGCGGCACGCTTGCATGCCGAGCGAGCGCTCCGGCAGCGCGAGGTCACGGTACGCCTCGGTACCGGAATTGAAGAGGTCGGCGCGACCTACGCCCGGCTTTCCGGGGGCCGGATCGTCCCGGCGGACCTCGTGGTATGGACGGCGGGCACCCGCGCACCGGGACTGTTCCGCGACTCGGGGCTACCCACCGACCCCCACGGGTTTCTCCTGGTGGAGGAAACGCTCCAGGCGAGCGGGGTGCCGGGAGTCTTCGCGGCCGGCGATGCCGCAACCCTGGTGACCGCGCCGGCGACGCCCAAGGCCGGGGTCTTCGCCGTCAGGCAGGCCCCGGTACTGGTGCACAACCTGAGGGTCGCTCTGGAGCGGGCCGCCGCGGGGAATCCGACCGGGGACACCAGCGGCCAGTTCCGCCCCTACCGGCCCCAGACCCGGTTCCTGGCCCTGCTCAACACCGGTGACGGACGTGCCATTCTGTCCTACGGCGATTTCGCGCTGACCGCCCGCTCGGCCATGATCTTGAAGGACTGGATTGATCGGGGCTTCATGCGGCGGTTTCAGCGGCTCTCTGCCGCGTGACATCGCCGGAGCGGGCCTCCCTCCCGGGCAAGGGGTCGAGGGCGGAGCTCGGGCGGTAGTCGCGACACGACAGTTCGTGTCCTTCGTCCCCGCCCGGGCCGCCCGGGGCGCCAGCGGCCGGGAGGTCGGGCCCGAAACTAACCGGGGGTCCCTCCTCGGGACCCCCTTTGGCCATGATCGGCTTGCGGCGGACGTGCCGCTTTGAGGCGCAGGACGCGCCGTCTCGAATCGAGTTCAGCAAGCAGGCAACCTCGTCGGGGCGTGCATGGTTGCGGACGTCGCCCGCCGTCCATCTGATGGCGGGGCGTCCCCGATCCTCCCTTCACGACGGGGACGCCCCACTAATGCGAAGCCGGTCCGGCGCCGTCAAGAGGGAAAAACCTACCGGGCGGGAAGCTGCCAGAATTCCACCCGGTTCTCCAGGAAGAGCGGGATGGCCACCCAGCGGCGGGTCGGGTCCACCCCGATGTCGGCGGGAGAATTGACTCCGCTCACCAGCCGGACCGGGCCCTCGGGGTTCGGGATGAAAAGGCTCGAATCGCTCCAGCTGGTCACCAGGAGGTACCCGCCCAGAACCTCGGCACCATCATGGCTGCCGGCTACGGGTCCAAGCGTGTCCACCTTGCCCTGGCACGGGGGCCAGCCCAGCACCGCCGTCCCGAAGAACG
>JBBIMQ010000070.1:0-10387 GCA_037444345.1 Gemmatimonadota bacterium
TCGCGGATCGAGATCTGGCCGGGTTCGCGCGCCAGGACATATCCGCCCCGGGCGCCCCGAACGCTTTCCACCACGCCCGCGCGCCGGAGCCGGAGCAGGATCTGCTCCACGTAGTCGCCAGGCAGCCGCTCCTGCTCGGCGATCTCTCGCGCCGCCACCGGGCCCGCTCCGGCAGCGCCGCGCCTCGCGAGGTGAATCGCGATGATCAGGCTGTACTCGGTCCAGGTCGTGATCCGCATGGGACCAATATGCGGCACCGCGGGCAACCGGGGCAAGCCGGACCGCGGGGACGCACCCGAGCCCGGTGCTACCCCCCGGCCGGCACTCCCGTGCCGCCGGGCACCCCGAGCTCGGTCATGGCCCGGAGGTTGAGGACCTGGTCCAGCTCGGGCCCATCGAGCAGGCCCCGCTGGAGGACGAGCTCCTTCACCGTGAGTCCCGTGGCCAGCGCTTCCTTGGCCAGCCGCGCCGCCTCCGCGTAGCCGATCCGCGGCGCGAGCGCCGTCACCAGGGCCGGGCTCCGCTCCAGCCAGTAGGCGCAGCGCTCCTCGTCCGCTTCGATGCCGCGGACGCAGCGCTCGGCGAACACCCGCGTGGCGCGGCTCACGATCAGAAGGCCGAACAGCAGGTTGTGCGCGATCACCGGCATCATGACGTTGAGCTCAAGCTGCCCGGCCTCGGAAGCGAGGGCCACGGTGGTGTCGAGCCCCAGCGCCTGGAAGCAAACCTGGTTGACCATTTCGGCGATCGAGGGATTCACCTTGCCAGGCATGATGCTCGAGCCCGGCTGCACCGCCGGGAGGACGATCTCGGCCAGCCCGGTCCGGGGACCGCTGGCGAGCAGCCGGATGTCGTTGGCGATCCGGTTGAGATCCAGCACCCAGGCCCGGAAGGCCCCGCTCAGCGTGGCCACGTCCCCCATGGACTGCATCAGCTGGACCCGGTCCTCGCCCACCCGGAGCTCCAATCCGCTCACCTCCCGGAGGTACTTCACCATGAGTTCGGGATAGCGCGGCTCGGCGTTGAGCCCGGTGCCCACGGCGGTCCCGCCGATGCCGAGGTCGCGCAGCCAGTCGGCGGCCTGGCGCAGTTTCTCCCGATGCCGCGCCACCGTCCCCCCGTAGGCCGCGAATTCCTGGCCCAGCCGGATGGGGGTGGCGTCCTGGAGGTGAGTCCGGCCCGCCTTGACGATATGATCGAACTGGCGGCCCTTGGCTCGAAACGCCTCGGCGAGCTCGGCCATGGCGTCCAGTAAGGACGGGAGCGTGGCGAGCGCAGCCAGGCGAATGGCGGTGGGGATCACGTCGTTGGTGCTCTGCGCCATGTTGACGTGATCGTTGGGATGGACCGGGGTGTAGCTCCCCCGGGGCTGGCCCAGGATTTCGTTCGCGCGGTTGGCCAGCACCTCGTTACAGTTCATGTTGTGGCTGGTGCCCGCCCCCGCCTGGTACACGTCCACCACGAACTGGTCGCGGTGCCGGCCGGCCAGCACCTCGTCCGCCGCCTGCACGATGGCGTCAGCCAACCGGGGATCGAGCCGCCCGGTCTCCTTGTGCGCGAGCGCGGCCGAGCGTTTGATCCAGATCACGGCATCCACGAACGGCGGGAGCGGGCGAAGCCCCGAGATGGGGAAGTTCTCCACGGCCCGCTGGGTTTGAATGCCGTAGAGCGCGTCAGCCGGGACTTGCTTTTCGCCGAGCGGGTCCTTTTCCGTGCGGGTGGTCATCGCGCAAGACGGTGAGCGGTGAGCAACGAGCGCGGCGCCTCAACGGGAGTGGCCATCATGACCGACTGGTTGCGAGCCGTCCGCGAGGCGGCGCAGTTCAGCCCGGACCGGGCCGCCAAGGCCGAGCTGTTTCGAGGGACGCATCTGTTCGTCGGGCTCAACTGCTTCGAGCCCGGCCAGGCGCAGGCGCTTCACGCCCACGCGAGCGCCGACAAATTCTATCTGCTCGTCTCCGGAAAGGCGAGGATGCGGGTGGGCGACGAGGTTCGGGAGGCGGCGAGCGGCGATGTGATCTGGGCCCCGGAAGGGGTGCCGCACGGCGTCGAGGCGGTCCTCGAACCCACCGTCATGCTGGTCGGGATCGCGCCGCCCCCGCGGTGAGCCAACGGCACCACCCGAGCCGGGGGCCCCCGGCTGCGGCGATCCTGGGAGAAACGCTCCCCGACCAGCCGGGGGGGAACACTCAGGCAGTGGCGCGATTGCCAAACAGGCGACAGGCTCGCCCCCAGCCGAGCCATCCCAGTGCCGCCCCCGTCCCGAGCACGGCCGTGAGACCCACCGAGTAGAACCGCCACCACCCGAGCAACATCGCCCCCCGGGCCCCGAAGGCGCCCGCCGCTCCCGCCAGGAAGCCGAGTTCCACCGCCCCGATTCCGGCCGGGGTGGGGAGGAGGAGTTGCCCGTAGACCAACGCGAACGACCCCACCAGCATGACCCCGATCGGCGGGGGGTCCGGCAGGGCAAGGGCAAGCACCGGAAGGAGAGCGGTCCGGGTGGCGACATTGACCAGCGTGAGCGGCACCGAGGCGAGCAGGGGGCCGTGCCGCATGCGGCGCCAGTAGACCCGGAGCCGGCGGACCGAGCGCCGCGGCCGGTGGCCCGCGGCCCGGAGCCATCGCCAGCCTACCAGGGCGCAGGCGGCACTGGTGGCCAGGACGACCGCGAATGGTAGGGCGAGCCGGCGGAGTTCTCCCACGAAGCCGGGGAGAGCCTGGTCAAACCAGGCCGGCGCGAAGCCAGCCATCAGGCCAGCCCCCACGAGCAGCGTGAGCGGCCAGGCGACGAGCGCCTCGATCCCCATGAGGCTGAACGCGGCGATCGCCGGAAGCCGGGCTCGCAGCAGCCCCAGGAGCCGGGCCGGCTCGCCGCCGAGCCGCAGGGGCGTGAGCGCCGACCCGGCGTCCGCCAGGAGATTGGCGAGGAGCGATGCCCGGTAGCTCATGGGGTGCCGCAGGCCGCTCGACAAGGCTCGAAGCCTCACGGTGCGCGCGGCGAGATCGACCCCTACCAGCCCGAGGCAGGCGAGGTGGGCGGCGACGAGGGAGAGCATCAGGCCCGGTGGAGAATCTGCTGGTAGACCTCGAAGATGCGGTCGAACGCGGTGTCCCAGCCATGATGCCGCTCGGCCCAGGCTCGGGCCACCCGTCCCAGGGCCTCGAGATCCGCCTGAAAGAGCTGGAGGGCTATCCGGGCGAGACCCGCCGGATCGCCCGGGGGGTAGAGCGCCCCCGCCCCGGAGGCACGGACTCGGTCCGCGGCCCCGCCCGCATCCACCGACAGAACCGGCGTTCCGCAGGCCATGGCCTCGAGCGCACTCAACCCGAAGGTCTCCGCCGGTCCGGGGGCGACATACAGGTCGGCCGCGGCCAGCAGATCGGCCAGAAGCCCGCGGTCACTCAGGTAGGGTAACCGGCGGACCCAGCGCCGGTCGTCCTCGGCGAGTGCCGGCTCCCTGCCGTCGCCGACCAGGACCAGCGTGGCCTGGGCCAGCGGCCCCACGGTGCGCCACGCCTCGACCAGCACGTCCAGCTGTTTTTCCCGGGCGAGCCGGCCCGTGAAGAGCGCGAGGCGACCGCCGGGCAGGCAGAGCCGGGCACGGGTCTCCGAGCGCCAGGCCCGCCGGCGGGGGTGAAAGCCATCCAGGTCCACCCCCAGCGTCACCCGCTCCACACCCTCCACCCCGCGGGTTTCCAGCTCGTGGGCCACCGAGTCCGCCGCCACCAGCGTGGCCCGAAAGGCCCGGCTGGTCTGGACCACCCGGCGCCAGGCCAGCTCCCCGAGCCGTGCCACGGGCCAGCGGTGGGTCCGCCCCGGGGGGGCGATGATGGCGGGATAGTTGGTGTGGAAGAACCACACCATCGGGGCCCGGAGCCGGCGATTGGCGTGCCGGGCGAGCAGGGGAACCAGGAACGGGCTTCCCACCTCGATCAGGTCGGGCCGCTCGGCCTCGACAATCTTGCTCACGCGCCTGGCACGGAGCAAGAACCGGTAGCGCCGATCCAGGGGGATCCGCGGCGATCGCAGGTGATACCATCGGGTGCCGCCCTCGTCGCGGACCTCGTCGCGACCGGCGGGTACCACCACCACCTGCCGCAGCCCGGGTCGCCGCGCGACGTAACGGGCCTTTTCGAGCAGGTAGGTCCGGATCCCGCCGGTCGTGGGGCCGAAATATTTGGTGATGTCGAGGACGGTCAATCGGAGCAATCGCCGAGGGGATAGAGCATCCCGCAGTTGGCGCAGGGGTTCTTGCAACCCCAGGGGCGGGGGGCGATCGGGAAGCCGCACCGGAGGCAGGCAGGCTCGTCTTCGGGGCGCGCCGAGAGGGGGACGGCGAGCGCGAGGCCCGCGGGAGAGTCGGGCGTGCCGCGTTCACCCCGCACGCGGTGCCCCCGCCAGGAAGGGGTTGGTCAGGCGCTCCACCCCGATCGTGGTCTCGGGACCGTGCCCGCTCAGGACCACCGTCGAGTCGGGCTGGGCAAGCAGCACGCGTTGAATGCTCGCGACGAGGGTGCTGAAGTCGCCGCCCGGAAGGTCGGTCCGCCCGATCGAGCCGGCGAAGAGCACGTCGCCACTCAGAACGAAACCCTCCCCCACGAAGCTCACGCTGCCCGGCGAGTGGCCCGGGGTGTGGCGGACCACGACCTCGTGCGCGCCGACCCGGAGGCGCTGCCCCTCCACCAGCGCCGCGTCGGGGGGCGGAGGCGGCGCGAGCGCGAGGCCGGCCCACTCGCCCTGGGCGGGGAGGGCCTGATAGAGCTGGCGATCGAGCGGATGCAGATAGATCGGGACCCCGGTGGCCCGCTTCACCGTCTCGACGCCCATGATGTGGTCGAGGTGCGCATGGGTGAGCCAGATGGCCGTGAGCCGCCAGCGCCGCCGCTCGAGCTCCTCGAGGAATCGTTGGGCCTCCTCGCCGGGATCCACCATCACCGCCTCCCGGCTGGCGGGGTCCGCCAGCAGGTAGCAGTTCTCCACGAACTGCCCGTTCGGCAGCCGGACGATCTCCAGCTCAGACACCGACCCGCGCCCTCCGCTCGGCGAGGTACTTCTCGACCGCGATCGCCGCAGTCGTGGCGTCGCCCACCGCGGTGGTGATCTGCCGGGTAAGCTGCGCCCGAAGGTCGCCCGCGGCGAACAGGCCGGGAATCGAGGTCATCATCCGGTCGTCCGTGATCAGGTAGCCAGCCGGGTCGTGCCGGACGTGGCCCTTGACGAGGTGCGAGTTCGGCTTGAACCCGATGAAGATGAAACACCCCGTCACCGCCAGGGTGGAGGTCTCGCCGGTCACCGTGTCTTCCAGCTGGAGGGTTTCGAGGCCCCGGGGGCTTCCCTCGAGCCGGAGTACCCGTTTGTTCCAGAGCACCTCGATCTTGGGATTGGCGAAGAGCCGTTCCTGGAGGATCCGCGACGCCCGGAGCTGATCCCGCCGGTGAATCAGATAGACCTTGCTCGCGTAGCGGGTGAGATAGTCCGCCTCCTCGACTGCCGCGTCGCCCCCGCCCACCACCGCGATCACCTCGTTGCGGAAGAAGGCGCCGTCGCAGACCGCGCAGTAGGCCTCCCCGCGGCCTGCGTACTCCAGCTCGCCCGGCACCCCCAGTTTGACGGGGGTGCCGCCGGCCGTGAGAATGACGGTCGGCGCCCGGTAGACGTCTCCGGCCTCCGTCTTCACCTCGAACGTCCCGTCGGGGAGTCGCTCGATGCCGGTCACGCTCGCTTGCCGGATCTCGGCCCCGAACTTCTCGGCGTGCCGGGTCATCCGCTCGGCCAGCTCCCGGCCCAGGATGGACTCGAACCCGGGGTAGTCCTCGATCTTTTCGGTGTTCAGCAGCTCGCCCCCGGGCACCTTGGCCTCGAGGATCACGGCCTTGAGCATGCCGCGCCCAGTATAGAGCCCCGCGCACAGGCCCGCGGGCCCCGCGCCGACGATCACGGTATCGAAGTCGTAGTCGGTCATGACGATGTCCAGGATCGGTCGTCGTGCGCCCGACGCTCAGGCCGCGGGCCGAGTCCTGACTTCTCCTCGCGCAATATAAGCCGGCCCGGGCTCACGCAGTTCCAGGACCCAAATGGAGGAGATTCACCGCCCCGTGGCACCCCGATACCGTGGCGACCAGGACGTCCGCCACCTCCCCTGCCCTGCCCGCTCGCTCGACCGCCTGGTCTCCCTGGAGCACTTCC
Organism: Gemmatimonadota bacterium; assembly: GCA_037444345.1. Taxonomy (GTDB): domain Bacteria; phylum Gemmatimonadota; class Gemmatimonadetes; order Gemmatimonadales; family GWC2-71-9; genus JADJOM01. The sequence goes on from JBBIMQ010000070.1 coordinate 6,188, forward strand.
GCCACGGAAAACGCGCCGACTCCGTGGACCTGGTGCCGGCACCGGAAGAGCACCGGGCCGAGCACCGGTCTGGTGCGGCCTTCGCGCCGCACCACCTCGCCGAGCGCCTCGGACATTTCCCAGGTCCGGGGCCCGCGGATGACCGGACAGATCGCGGGCTCGACACAATGCGTGGGACAGACCCAGTCGGCGAAAGAGAGGTATCGCGTGCCGTCCGAAGCCAGAACGTCGTACGGCGTTCCGGGCTGGAGCGTGACCGGGTGGGTAGCCACCTCGCGGCCCGGCCAGCGGGCCCTGGCCCGGCGCAGGAGCCACTGGTACATGAGGTGGGGCATCAGGGGCGAGGGGACGATGGCGTCGTCCGGGGCGCGTTCCGCCGGGTCGAGCCACCGGTCGAAGAAGTCGCTCCAGTCGCTCACGACCAGGCGTTGATCGGGAAGACGGTGGAGCTCGCGGGCCACCCGGCAGGCGGGGTTCCGATCCACGATCAGAACCTCGCGATAGGCGGCCCTGCCGCGGGTGCGGGCCTGGGCCAGCTGGCCGGCGTAGAAGCTGCCGTAGCAGCCCCCTCCGACGATGACCACCGAGCCAAAGCGGGGAGCGGCGGGCATGCAGTCCATGCCGGGCAATCTACTGCGGTTCCGGCGGCCGCTCCCCGCGAGGCGCCCCTCTCGGCCCGAGCAAGCGGAGCCGGGTCGGATCGCTCAGCAGATCAACCGCCCGCCATCCACGACCAGGGTGGTGCCGGTGACGTAGTCGCCGCCCTCGAGCAGGTAGAGGATGGCCGCGGTGACGTCGTCGGGACTGCCGAGGCGCTGGAGCGGGGTGGTGCGGGCGAGGTGGTCGCGGGAGGCCTGATCCCACTCGTCAGGCGGCAGCACGGCCCCCGGGGCGACGGCGTTGACGGTGATCTCGGGCGCGAGGGCCCGCGCCAGCACCCGGGTCAGCATCTCGACCCCGGCCTTGCTCACGCAATAGGCGGCGTAGCGCGGCCACGGCTCCAGCCCACCCACGTCGGCCAGGTTCACCACCTTGCCCCGCGCGGGGCGGAGCCAGGGAACGGCACCCTGGACCGTGAAGAAAGCGGCCCGCAGGTTGAGATCCATCATCCGATCCCAGAGCTCGGGCGTGGTCTCTTCGACCGGGGCCGGGATCATGATGCCGGCGGAATTGATCAGGACGTCGAGCCGGCCGAACTCCGCCGCCACCCGCCCGGGGAGGGCCCGCGCCGCGGCAGCATCGGTCAGGTCGGCCGGGAACCGCAGCGCGCGCCTCCCCCGCTCGCGCACCGCGTGCTCCGTCACCTCCGCCTCGCGGGCCGACCGGTGATAGTGGATGGCGATCTCCATGCCGCGCCCGGCCAGCGCCAGCGCGATGGCCCTCCCCAGGCGCCGGCCCGCGCCCGTTACCAGGGCGACCCGGCCCGCGAGCTCCATGTCAGATCGCGCGGTTGGTGATGGCGATGATCTGGCCCGTGATGCCGGAGGACGCCTCGCCGGCCAGATAGAGCACCGCGCTGGTGATCTGCTCCAGCTCGACGTACGGCGCGTCCGGCCCCAGGGCCGCGATGTTCTCCGGGGTGCGCACCGTGGCCGGCGCGATCGCGTTGACCCGCACCCGGGGACCCAACTCGACCGCGAGGCTCTGGGTGAGGGCGGCCACCCCGGCTTTCGCAGCGCTGTAAATCGCCAGGTTGCCCATCGGGCGGTAGTAGGCGATGGAGGCGAAGTTCACGATCGCCCCGCCCGCCTCGGCCAGCACCGGGGCCGCAGCCCGCGCCATGAGATAGGCCGTTTTCAGGTTGATATTGATCTCGCGATCGAAGGCCTCCGGACCCTGGCCGGCGATGGGGCCGTAGGTGGTGAGCCCTCCCGCCACGTTGACCACGGCGTCGAGCCGGCCGAAGTACTTGAGGGCCGTCTCCACCGCCAGATTGCAGACGTCGGGCTCGGTGAGATCACCCGCGGCCGGCCGGGCGTCAATCCGCTCCGCTGCGAATTCCTTGACCCGCTCCGCCACGCCGACCGCGTTGCGATCCACGGCCACGATCTTCGCGCCGGCCTTTCCGAAGGCCCGGGCCACGGCATGGCCGATCTGACCGGCCCGGCCGACGCCGGTGACCAGTACCACCCGGCCGTTGTAGTCCCACACGGTGCTCATAGGTGCTCCGCCGATGCCCCCGCATCCCGACCGCGCCGGCCCCGGTTGCGGGGCTCGAGGCTGCTGGTGGACTGCCCTGAAGATGAACGCTCCCCCGTCAAGTCGCACCGGGGCTGGAAGGTTCCCCTGGCTCTGGCCGGCGCCGCTCCAGGTCCGCCAGCCAGGCCAGCGGCACCCGCTGCCCGCCGAGCCGTGCGGCCGGCTCCAGACTGGGGTCGTCGCCATGCCAGTCGCTGCCCCCGGTCAGGGCCAGGCCCAGCTCCCGCGCCAGGCGCGTGAGACGAGCGCAGAGGCCGGGGTCGTGGGTCGGATGGCGGGTCTCGACCGCATCCAGGCCCTCCTCCCGCAGCGCGGCCAGCGTGGCCAGGGTCCCGCGATCCCCGAGGTGCGCCGCCGAGACGACACCACCCGCGGCATGGACGAGTCGGGCCACCTCGCGGAACGAGGGTAGGCGCTTTTCCACGAACGCCGGCCGCCCCCGGCCCAGGTACCGATCGAACGCAGCCTGCGGGTCCGGGACCAGGCCACGGCGAACCAGGGCGCGAGCCACATGGGGCCGGCCGATTGCGCCGCCGCGTGCCTCCTCCTGGAGATCCTCCACCGTGACCCTGAGTCCCAGGGTCCGGAGCCGCTCGACGATCTCGGCGCCCCGGCGGGCCCGATCGGCTCGGCAGCGGGACAGGAACGCCTCCACGGCGGCCGCGCCCGGTGCAAGGAAGTACCCGAGGACGTGGAGCTCGCCCCACGGCGCGGCGACCGAGAACTCGCACCCCCCGATCACCCGCAGGCCGGCCTGGTGCCCCGCGGCCAGGGCGGCGGGCAAGCCGTCGAGCGTGTCGTGGTCGGTGAGGGCCACGGCCGCGAGCCCCAGCGCGGCGGCGCGCTGCACCACCTCGGCCGGATCGCAGGCTCCATCGGAGGCCGTGGAGTGCACGTGGAGGTCCACGGCCGCCCCCCCTTCGTCCTGACCGCTCAGCGGCGGTACCCGGTCTCGGGCGCGGTCCAGGACGGCTGGGAGCGCTCCCACAGCTCGCGGAGCTCGCGCTCGGTGAGCTCGGCCAGGGAGTCCTCCGGGCTCCGGGCGCCGAGGGGGGAGTAGCGCACCACCCGCCGCTCCGGCTCGCCCCCGGCGATCCTGGTGAACAGCAGGCCGAACTCGTCGCGGTGGTACTGGGTCACCCGCCCGGTCGAGGTCATTTCCCAGCGCTCACCATCGAGATCAAGGATGCGTCGGGGCACGGCTCTACTCGTCGGCCAGATCGTCGTGGGCTCCCCCGCCCTCGCCCGGCTCGGCGCCGGCCGGGGCCGGGACCTCCTCCCAGAGGTCCCAGGCATCGGGGGCATAGGTCGCCAGCTCGCGGAGCTTGCGCTCCAGCTTGAGCTCGTAGTCGGTGCGCGAGGCCCGGCTGCGATGCGAGGCGTGGGTGGGGCTCTCGCTGAACTCGAGAAAGCCAGCGGGGTCGCTGGTGCTCCGGAACACCCACAGCCGCTGGCCCCGGCTCCGGCACAGGGCGGCCAGGGCGTGGACGGTCTGGAGGTAGGCGTCCTCGCAGCCGGGCCGCACCGTCACGCGGGAGACCGTAAGCACGCGCGCCATGTCAGGCCGCATCCTCCGGGAAGGCCTCTAGCGTCTGCTTCACGTCCGCCATGAACCGGTCGGCGTCGGCCCCATCCACGATTCGGTGGTCGAAGGAGAGGGAGAGCATGCCCCTGGTCCGGATACCGATGGCCTCGGTTCCGTCAGGCAGAGCGACCACCGCAGGTTGCCGGCCGATCGCGCCCACCGCCAGAATGGCCACTTGCGGCTGGTTGATGATCGGCGCCCCGATCACCGAGCCGAACACACCGGGGTTGGTGATCGTGAACGTCCCGCGCTGGACCTCGTCCGGATTCAGTTTCTTGGTCCGGGCCCGCTCCGCGAGGTCGCCGATCGCCCGGGCGATCCCGAGCAGCGACAGCTCGTCGGCGTGCTTGATCACCGGGACGATGAGGCCCCAGTCGAGGGCCACCGCGATCCCGATGTTGATCTCTCGCCGGTAG
>JBBIMQ010000071.1:0-10229 GCA_037444345.1 Gemmatimonadota bacterium
CGGTCGGCGAGGTCGGCGCCCTTGGCGAAGAGCCCGCGGTCCAGGCTGCCGCGGATCACGGCACCGGGCTCGAGCGGCGGGGCGTCCGGCGAACCCGGGTCGAGCAGGAGCCGCGAGTCGCTGCTGAAGAAGCCCGACTGGATCGAGGCGGTGGCGTCGGCCTTGAGCTCCAGGCTCGGGCGGAGCGTCACCGTCACCAGGACCCGGCCCGGCGCCTCGAACGCCACCTCCTCCACCTTGCCCACCGGCACCCCGGAGACCGTGACCTCGTTGTCGCGTTTCAGGTTCCCGATGTCGCTGAACTGGATGACCGCGACCCGGTCGTGCGCGCGGAAGCTCGCGCCCTTGAGCCACATGCTCCCGCCGACGAAGACCCCGAGCCCGATCAGCACCAGGGTCCCGACCGTGATCTCTTGCTTGTAGTGCAGATCCATGGGCGATCAGGCGGCGAAGGTGACGCTGCCGAAGTCGCGCTCCAGGAACTCGCGCACTTCCGGCACGGTGGACTGCATGAACTCCTGCGGGGTCCCCTGCTGGACGATCCGCCCGCCGGTGAGCAGCGCCAGCCGGTTGGCCACCCGCATCGCGCCGCGCACGTCGTGCGTGACCATGACGCTGGTGACACCCAGCTCCTGATCGAGGCTCTTCACCAGGTCGTCAATGATGTCGGCGTTGACCGGGTCCAGCCCCGAGGTCGGCTCGTCGTACAGCAGGTACTTGGGCTGGCCCGCGATCGCCCGGGAGATGCCGACCCGCTTGCGCATCCCACCCGAGAGCTGCGCCGGATACTTGTCGGCCGTCTCCGGCGCCAGGTTCACCAGCTCGAGGCAGCGCCGCACCCGCTCCCGGCAGTAGTCGAGATCCCGGAAGAGCGCCTCGTCGGTGATTCCCAGCCGGATGTTCTCGAACACCGTGAGGGAGTCGAACAGGGCTCCGTTCTGGAACACGTACCCGATGGTGGACCGGAGCTGGCGCAGCTCGGCCCGCTTGAGACGGGCCACGTCCTTCCCGTCCACGAGCACGGTGCCTCGGTCCTGCCGGATCAGACCCACGATATGCTTGAGCAGCACGCTCTTGCCGGTACCCGACGGGCCCAGCAGCGCCACGGTCTCGCCGTCCTGCACCGTGAAGTTCACGCCGTCCAGCACCACCTGCTGGCCAAACCGCTTGTGCACGTCGCGCAGCTCGATCATGGACGGCGCGTCTCCCTCGATTTCAGCTGAGCAGCAGGCGGGCGAGCAGCGTGTCCAGCAGCAGGATCAGAACGCAGCTCGATACCACCGCGCCGGTGGTGGACTTCCCCACCCCTTCCGCCCCCTGTTCGGTGCTGAAGCCGTAATAGCAGGAGATGATGGTGATGCAGACCGCGAAGGCGAACGCCTTGATGATGGAGTAGTAGGCGTCGAAGGGGCGCCAGAAGACCCGGGCACCGTAGGTGAAATCGGCGTCGGTGACCGGGAGCACCGCCTGCACCGCGAACCAGCCCGAGAGAATCCCGGTGGCGTTGGCCAGGACCGTGAGCACCGGGATCATCACGATGCCGGCCAGCACGCGCGGGATCACCAGATGACTCGCGGGCGAGCGACCCAGGGTCTCCAGCGCGTCAATCTGTTCGGTGACCCGCATGGTGCCGAGCTCGGCCGCATAGCGCGCGCCGATTCGGCCCGCCAGGATGAGACCGGTGAGCACGGGCCCCAGCTCCAGCACCACCGATTCGACGATGAGCGACCCGGCGACGTAGTAGGGGATGTTGCCCGTGAACTGATAGCCGGTCTGGAGGGCCGTCACCGCCCCGGCGAATCCCGCGACCAGGAGCACGATGAAGAGACTCCCCACCCCGATGTTCCAGGCTTCGGTGAGCGTGCGGGGCACCCAGACCCGCCACTCGGCGAGGCCCCGGAGAATCTCGACGAGGAGGAGCGACACCCGCCCGGTATGGCTCAACCCGGTGAGCACGAGCCGGCCCAGGGCGCGGCGCGGGTCGTAGGCGGCGACAGGCGCAGTCATTCCAGGCTCAGGACCAGGGGATCGGGGTATCGAGGTCGGGCGTCCGGCCAGCGCCCTCGCCGGACGGGCGGCGCGGCCGGCTGTAACTTACCACCGGAGCGCCAGAATCATAGCGCGGCGCCCGGGTCGGGCGCCTCGACCGATTTGTGCCGATGCCCCGTCACCCGAAACCCCACCCATCGCGCGGCGGCTCCCTCGACCCCGCCCTCGTCCGGGCCTTTCGGACCCCCCTGCTCCGGTGGTTCCACCGGCACGGGCGAGCCCTGCCCTGGCGCCGCACCCGCGACCCCTATGGCGTGCTGGTGTCGGAGTTCATGCTCCAGCAGACCCAGGTCGCGCGAGTCGAGGCCTATTACCCCCGCTTTCTCTCCCGCTATCCGACCATCCACGATCTCGCCCGAGCAACCCCGGCCGAGGTCCGCGAGGCGTGGGACGGCCTGGGCTACTACCGCCGGGCGGCCAACCTGCACCGCCACGCCCAGGTCGTGGTGGCGGAACGGAACGGCACCATCCCTGACGATCCGCGAGAGCTACGCGAACTTCCCGGGGTGGGCCGCTACACCGCAGGGGCCGTGGCGTGCTTCGCCTTCGAGCGGGCCGAGCCCGCGGTGGACACCAACGTGGCTCGGGTGATCCGGCGCGCCTTCCACCCGCGGGCCCGGGGGCGGGGGGCCCTCGAGACCGCCCGGCTCTGGACGACGGCGGCAGCGCTTCTGCCGCGGGCCGGCCCGCGTGCCTGGGCCCTCAACCAGGCCCTCATGGAACTCGGCGCAACAGTCTGCACGGCACGGGTGGCGCACTGCGGGCGGTGCCCGGTGAGCCGGATTTGCCGGAGTGCCGACCGGGAGGCGGCAGGACGCGGCATGGCCGGAAGCCGCGCGAGAAGGAGGGGCTTGGAGGGAGGGCGGCGGGGACACGACCGGGGGTAGCCGGCCTCGGGCAGGGAGAGCCGGCCGGCTGCCGCGTTACCGGGCGGCCATCAGGCGTGACTGCCTTCCCAGAGCGCCACCAAGAGGCCGTCCCGGATCGGCACCAGCGACGCCTTCCAGCGCGGATCGGAAAACACCTTCTGGGTAAGCTGCCGCACCCCTTCGGTTTCGGGGGATCGCTCGGACGGATCGAAGACCTTCCCGCCCCAGAGCAGGTTGTCCACGATCAGCACTCCGCCAGGCCGAAGCTTCTCGGTGACGGGGCCGAGCGAGGCGGGATAGCCCGCCTTGTCAATGTCGTTGAAGATCAGATCGAAGGGCCCCGGGGTCCGTTGCAGCACCCCGACCGCCTCGCCCACCTCGTAGCGCACCAGGTCGTCCAGATCGAGTGCAGCGAGGTTGGTGCGGGCCCGTGCCGAGAGTTCCGGATCCCAGACGACATGGTACACCAGGCCGCCACCGTTCTCCCGCACGGCGCGGGCGAACCAGGCGGTGGAGTAACCGAAGCCTGACCCGAGCTCGAACACCCGCCGGGCCCCTACCAGCCGCGCCACCAGGTAGCAGAAATATCCCGCGACCGGCCCGATGATCGGGAACTCGGTTTGCTCGGCCTCCCGCTCCATCCGGGTGAGCGCCGGTGGCCTTGGCGGCACGAGCCGCTCGAGGTACCGGGCGAGGACAGGGGAGAAGAGGGGAGGCATGGGGGCTCGGGTTCGGCTCTCCGGCAGCCCGCCCGTGCCTAGCGCAGGTAGAAGAACAGTCCCACGCCTCCGACCACTGCTCCGGCGATCACCAGGATGTCTTCATCGGCGATGAGACCGGTGACCACCCCGGCGCCGCCCACGACCATGAGCGCAATGGCCTCGCGGCGGCCGCCACGGCCAAGCGGAGCAGCCGCGAAGGCTGGCCGCTCGCCTGACAACAGAGCCCGGTCGCTCGCTTCGCCCCGGAGCTGGGCCAGGGCCGCGAGTGTCGAAGGAGCGGCGGCGAGGGCCGGCGCTCCCGGGTCGGCCGCCGGGGCCGGGTCGGCACGATCCTGGGCGGCGAGCGGTGCGGCGAGAACGGCGAGCAGGAAACTCTTCACCAACAGCGGCGCAAGGCGGCGCATCGGGAACCTCCCGGTGGTGGGAATGGAGGATCAGTACCGGTGGAGGACGCCGGCGATCAGGGACAGGATGCCCAGGTTTCCCGCGATCATGGCCGCCACGGTGTGGCGGCGCCGGAGGTGGTCGAACCTGGCCGCGCTCTCGCCCACGGGATCGAGGTGAGCCAGGCGATGGATCGCGGGATTCACCACGAAGAGCACCAGGATCGCGGCGACGAGCCCGGCGCCCTGCATGACCATGAGCCACGCGGAGGGGGACCCTGCTCGGGCCGCGGGGATGCTCAGATAGACGCCGGAGATCACCGTGAGCAGCGCCCCGGGGACCACCAGGCGCTGGCTCAGCGCGGCCTGGAGCCGGGCGACCGCGCCCTGGATCGCCCGCTCCTCGCTCCGCCCGCGGATCCCGATGACCATCCCTGCGAGGCCCCCACCCAACCAGAGGACAAACCCCAGCACGTGGGCCAGGTGACTCAGCGTGATCACGCGATGGTCTCCTGGAGCATCGTTCCGTCAATCGGCTGGCGGCCCGCGAACCCCGCGTCTACCTCGTGCCAGTGAGTGATGTGGTCCTCGCCCAGGCGCCAGCAGAGAAACACTAGCCGGTCCTCGCGCAGGGCATAGAAGTCCACCAGCCCCGCCTCGAACCCCTTGAAGACGCAGCCGATCTGTTCCAGCTCCTGGAGGAAGCCGTTGATTCGCTCCGCCTCCCGAGTGATGGTTTCGCGGGACGAGCGGAGGGCCGGGGTCTCGCCCGGCTGGGCCCGGGCCGCGCCGGCGAGAAGCTCGTACTCCTCCACCGCCTGGCGCCAGACCGGATAGGCAGCGAGCAGGTCGCTCACGATCCGCCGCACCAGCGGCAGGGTCCGTTCCGCCTCGGCCACGGTGAAGATGCGAGGGGCGGGCACGGTCAGCGCCAGAGAACCTTGAGGCCGGGAACCTGTTCAGGGTGGCTGATGAAACCGACCACGCGGTGCTCGCCATCCACCACCGTGATCGTGGCCCTGAGGTGCGACTCGTTCGGGTCCTGGTTCATGTGGAGCACGAAGCCGTCCAGCTCCTGGTCCGGCTGCACCACGCACGCATCGGGCCGCATGATGGCGTCCGCCCGCGTCGTCGTGGGATCGAGCCCCGGGGCCAGGCAGCGGGTCACCAGGTCCCGGTCGCTCAGCACACCGAGAAACCGCCGGGTCCGGTGGTCGTCCACCACCGGAACGACGGAGATATTGCGGTTCCGGAACATGATCGCCACCTCGCTCGCCGAGGCGTTCGCGACGGCGACGTAGGGGTTGGGAACCATGACTTCGGCGGCCTTCATCTTTCGTCGCGGGTAGCGGGTGAGCACAATTTGATTACGTGGCGACCGAATTCAAGCCCGCCAGCGCTTGACGCGCGGCTGCGTAGCCCAGCTCCGCGTAGCGCCGGACCTCTCCGACCTGGAAGGTAGCCCCCCGCTCGATGCGAGGCCGGACATAGAGCAGGCGGGGCCGGGACGGGTCGGCGCGCCAGGCCGCCAGCGCCAGCCTGGTCTGCTCCGCCATCAGAATGCCGGTGGCCTCGTCGTGCAACTCGACGAGCGGGGGGAACCCCCGCCTTCGGGGAGCCGGCGGCTCGTCGAAGCCGGGGCCCACGTCCACCGCCACCACCAGCCCGGCGGGCAGCCGGAGAGCGGGCTCGAGCGGGAGGACGGCCCGGAGCCCGCCGTCGGCATAGCGGCGCCGGTCCAGCTCGAGCGGCGGCAGGAAGAGGGGCAGCGCGGCACTCGCGTACAGCGCGTCGAGCAGCGGGACGTCGCGCCCTCCGGCTCCGAAGAGGACCAGCTCGCCACTGTCGAGGTCCGTGGCGGTAACCGTGAGCGGCACGCGGAGCTCGTCGAACCGCCGGACCGGAACGAGCCGTGCGAGCGCCTCCCGGAACGGACCCGGCCGGAGGAGGTGGGTGGTCCACAGCCCCTTGAGCAGCGCCAGCGGCTCGGCCCGCACCACGTCGCGCTCCGTCACCCGGCTCACCCGGTCGAGCGCCTCGCGGGAGCTCAGTCCCGCGGCGAACATCGCGGCGAAGACGGCACCCATCGAGGTCCCCAGGTAGCGCCCGGGGATCAGGGCCGCCTCCTCGAGCGCCCGGAGCGTGCCAGCATGCGCGGCGGCCTTCGCGCCGCCACCGCCCAGTACCCCCACCACCGCGGCCGACCCCGGCCCCTCGCTCACCGCCGCCGCTCCTCGCGATAGCGCCGGGCCCGCTCGTATCGGGCCTCCTCGTCCGGGGTCTCCGGGACCAGCCGGGGCACCCGGCGGGCCGGCCCGCCTCGTCAATGGCCACGAACACGACGTGCGCAGTGTGGGTATGGCGGCGCTCCCCGGTCGCCACGTTCTCGGCATACACCTCCACCGAGACGTCCATCGAGCTGTTGCCCACGAAGTCCACCGAGGCGGCGCAGGTGACCAGGGCACCCACCGGAATCCGCTCCCGGAAGTCCACCCGATCGAAACTCGCAGTCACGGCGGGGCCGCCCGCGTGCCGGATCGCCGCCACCGCCGCGGCCTGATCCACCAGGGCCAGCAAGTGACCGCCGAACAGGTCGCCCAGCACGTTCTGCATGTGGGGCATGACGAGTGTCGTGAGCTGGGCCCGGGAGTAGGACATGGGCCGGGAGTCGGGAGTTGGCATGGCTCGGGCAATCGGGTGTTGGTCGCAGGATGGCGGCCCGTGCCTCGCCCGGCACGGCGGCGGAGGTCTCGCCACCGGCCCCGGGCAGCCTCCCGCGATCCGTCGTCGAGCGAGCGCCACGGTGTCGCTCGCAGTCCATTGGCCGCCCGGCAGCGCTGATCACCCCCGCGCTTCCTGCCGCCAGGCGATCACTCGCACCTTTTCCGGCGTCATCAGCCCGCCGCCGGAACACCAGCTCGCTGCCGAGCCCTTGCATACCCGCCTCAGCCGCCCCGGCGAACCAGGAGCATCTCCCGGCCCAGCAGGACGCCGGCCAGGGTCGCCGCGAGCGAGAGGACCACGCTCAGCGCGATGTAGCTTCCCGCCCGCGCCACCTGGCCGTCTTCCAGCAGCTTGATCGTCTCGTACGAGAAAGTGGAAAACGTGGTGTAGCCACCGCAGAATCCGATCGCGAGGAGCGCCCGCACCTCCGGCGAGAATGCGGCCGACTCGGCGGCGTAGCGGGAGATCAACCCGATGAGAAAACACCCCGTGACGTTCACCAGCAGGGTCCCGTACGGGAAGGCGGGTCCCGCGGCCCGGCCGACGAGCCCGCCCAGGAGGTAACGAAAGACGCCGCCCACCGCACTCCCCAGCGCGATGTACCAGATCATGCGTTCCCCGGTCCGGCGCTACATATTATCGGCCATGCCGCCCCTGCTCGACGCCGTCGCCGGCATCTCGAACGCCTGTCAGATCCTGCCGTCGCTCGTGGCCGGGGGCCAACCCGGCGAACACCACCTGGTGCGGCTTCGAGCCGCCGGGTGTCAACTCGTCTGCGACCTGCGCGAGCCGCGCGAGCGCTGGTTCTTCAACGAGGCCGAGGCCGTCAAGGCCCTCGGCCTCGATTATGTCAACGTACCCGTGACCTCGCGCACAATCAACGATGAAACGCTGGAGCGCGTCCGTCAGGTGCTCCGGGAGTACGGCGAGCGCGGCATGCTACTCCATTGCGCCAGCGGCAACCGGGCCGGGGCGACCCTGCTTCCCTACCTGATTCTGGACCGGGCGCTGGGCGAGGAAGAGGCCCTCATCCTCGCGGCCCGCACCGGCCTTTCGAGCCGGGACCTGATGGCCTGGGCGATGGGATACGTCTGGCGACTCCGGCAGAGATAGAAGGCGCTTCCGAACCCGCCGGCGCAGCGCGGGCGAGGGCGACCCCGGGGGCGACCGCGGCTACCCTCCCCGCCGATGCCAGTACAGCCGCATCTCGGTGATCTTCCCGGCCTCCGTCTCGCAGAAGATCGCGCCCCGCGCCTCGACCCATTGCCCGGTACGCCGCCGCCTGAAGACCAGCTTGAACTCGGTCGCGAACCAGGGCCCGGCGGCGTAGATCTCGCCCGAAGCGAAGCTGATCTCTGACTGGTGGAGCGGCACGTCGGCCCAGTAGCGGCGTACCGCCTCGAAGCCGCGGAGGGGTTCCTCGAACGGCGTTTCGTAGAAGACCACCTCCGGGGCGAACACCTCCATCAACATATCCACCCGGGCACGGGCCCAGCCCCGGCCGAACTGATCCACCAGCCTGCGGCCGAGGGCACGGGTCTCTTCCATTCCCGGGGCGCCCGTCACGAGATTCCTCCGGACATGGGCCCGAATCTACACTGCCGCCGAGCGGGAAGCCTGCTGCTCGCGATGCTGGCCGCGAGCCCCGGGGAGCCGGTGCCTCCGCCCTGCCCCCCGCTCGCGGGAGAACTGGTCACCCGGGGGTGGGCCGCCTATCGGGCCGATTCCATCCCCGCGGCAGCGTGGCTCTTCGCCCGCTCGGACAGCCTCTGCCCGGACCAGAACTACGACGCCAAGGTCGGGCTCGGCTTCACCGCGCTCCGGCAGGAACGGCTGGAGCGGGCAGACTCGCTCTTCCAGCTCGTGGTGAGGGCGCGGCCTGACAACAGCGATGCCTGGGAGGGGCTCACCCTGGTGGCCTGGCGCCGGGGCGACCGGGCGGGCGCCCTCGAAGCGGCACGCCAGGCCATCCGGCTCAACCCGGGCAACGAGACCACCCGCCGGATCCTCCGCGACCTCGACCCCGACTGGGACCGTCCCGGCCAGCCCCGCACAATCAGGCAGACAAGGCTCCGGGTCGACGCCCGGGCCCGGGGCGACGGCTTCGAGGTCCCGGGCCCCGCCGGCTGGCGTCGCTTCTACGTCAAGGGGATCAACCTCGGCGTCGCGCTGCCCGGGCGGTTCCCGGCCGAGTTCCCCGCGGATTCGCTGCGCTACGCCGAATGGCTCGCCGCCATCGCGGGAATGGGGGCCAACACGGTCCGGGTGTATACCATCTTGCCGCCGGTGTTCTATCGCGCGCTCCAGGGGTGGAACCGCACCCACCCCGAACGCGCCCTCTGGCTCATCCACGGGGTCTGGACCGAGCTCCCGCCGGACTACGACTTCGATCACCCGGCCTGGAAGGCCGAGTTCAGGGCCGAGATGCAGCGGGTGGTGGACCTCATTCATGGGGCGGCCCGGATCGCCCCCCGGCCGGGGCATGCCTCGGGCCGGTACGATGCCGACGTCTCCCGCTGGACCCTGGGCTACATCATCGGGCGGGAATGGGAGCCGTACGCGGTCCTGGAGTTCGATCGCCGGGCGGGGCCGTCGCTGGCCGCCTACCGCGGGCGCTTCCTCGAGGCCCAGAGCGCGCCGGCCGCCGACCGCTGGATGGCCGAGCAGTGCGATTATCTCCTGGGCTACGAGGTGGACCGGTACAACACCATCCGCCCCATCGCGTATACCAATTGGCCTACCCTGGATCCGCTCCGCCACGAGACGGAATCCACCGTGGCCGAGGAGCTGGCGATCCGGGCCCGGTTGAATCGCCCGGTCCGGGGGCGGCCCCCGCTCGAGTACGACAACGACGCCATCGGGCTCGACGCGAGGCTCGTCCGTCCCACCGCCGCCAATCCGGCTGGCTGGTTCGCCAGTTATCACGCCTATCCCTATTATCCGGACTTCCTGCTCTACGAGCCGGCCTACGACTCGGCGCGATCGAGCCTGGGGCGGTCCAACTACTTCGGGTACCTCCGCGCGCTCAAGGCGCATCACGCGGGAATCCCCCTCCTCATCGCCGAGTACGGTGTCCCGTCCAGCCGGGGCATGGCGCACTGGCAGCCGCAGGGCTGGCATCACGGTGGTCACGACGAGACCGCGATGGCTCGGATAGATGCCCGCCTCACCCGGGACATCCGGGAAAGCGGCGCGGCGGGCGGCGTGCTCTTCGCCTGGCTGGACGAGTGGTTCAAGCGGAACTGGGTGGTGATTGACTACGAGATCCCGCCCGAGAACACCCGGCTCTGGCACAATGTCATGGACGCGGAGCAGCACTACGGGGTGCTGGGTCTGTATGCAGGCGACGGGGTGACGACTCCGGTGCTGGGGGGTGAGCCGGCCCGCTGGCGCGCCCTGCCCGTCCTGGCCGGCGCGGCGGGCGAGCGGCGGAGCGGCCCGGGAAGCACCGGGGGAACGCCGGGCGACAGGGCCAGCGCCGG
>JBBIMQ010000072.1:0-4648 GCA_037444345.1 Gemmatimonadota bacterium
AGGGTCCGGCTCACCCGGCGCCGGCGGGCCTCCCGCTGAATGGTTTTCCGGACTCGTGTCGCCGCCTTGCTCGCCGCCTCCGCCGCCTGCTTGCCGGCGCGGGCGGCAGCTTTCTTGACGCGCCGGGCGATTTGATGAGCTCGTGCCATGGTGCATCTCCCTGGGTTCAGCCACCGTCGGGTCGCCGTCTCATCGGGGGCAATCTCCGCTTCCGGCCCTGACAAAACCGTGAAGCGGTGATGAGAGAAAGTCCGGGCCGGCGGGGGTCCCACTCGTGCTCTGGTCCCGGCCCGACCGGCGTCCCGCCCGGCGCGAGGAATTCTAGCGTGTCCGGGGGTCCACCGGGGGGTTGGGTGCCGGCGGCTCCCGCCGCCGTCGTTGCGAGCGTCCCCGAGCGCCGACCAGGGGGGCGCCGGCGGGGCCTCCTCGCAATGACAGGGGGGCGCCGCCGGCGAGGCCGGCGGCCCTCCTCGCCCCCCCCCGCCCACAGGTGCCCACCTCTCGACCCCGATCGAACACCCGGCATTCTGGCGGCCCGGCGGCCCGGCCGCGGCACTGGCCAGCGATACTCGCCAGGCAGTAGGATGGGAGCCATGACCAGCTCAGCGATGATGCGCGCGATGCTGCTCCGCGCGCCCGGCAGGCCGCTCGAGGCCGCGGAACTGCCGCGACCCGAGCCGGGGCCCGGCCAGCTCCTGCTCCGGGTGGAGGCCTGCGGGGTTTGCCGCACCGATCTCCACGTGGCCGACGGCGAACTCCCGTATCCCAAGCTCCCGCTCGTACTGGGACACGAGATCGTGGGCGAGGTGGTGGCGGCGGGCCCGGGCACCGCCGACTTGGCACCCGGCGACCGGGTCGGGGTGCCGTGGCTGGGCGAGACCTGCGGAACCTGCCGCTACTGCCTGACGGATCGCGAGAACCTGTGCGAGCGGGCCCGGTTCACCGGCTACACGCTCGACGGCGGCTACGCCGAGTACGCCCTGGCCCGCGGCGACTATTGCGTGCGCCTCCCCCCAGAAGGCTCCGCCCTCGAGGTGGCGCCGCTCCTCTGCGCCGGGCTCATCGGCTACCGCGCGCTCGCCGCCGCCGGCGACGCCCGCCGGCTCGGCCTCTACGGCTTCGGCGCCGCGGCGCACATCGTGGCTCAGGTGGCCCGGGCAGAGGGACGCGAGGTGTACGCCTTCGTCCGCCGGGGCGACGAGGCGGCCGCGGCCTTTGCGCGCGAGCTCGGGGCGGCCTGGGCGGGGCCCTCGGACGGCCCCTCGCCGGTGGAGCTGGATGCCGCCATCCTGTTCGCGCCGGTGGGTGCCCTCATCCCGTCCGCACTGGCCGCGGTGGCGCGCGGCGGCATCGTGGTGTGCGCCGGCATTCACATGAGCGATATCCCGGCCTTTCCCTACCGCCTCCTCTGGGGCGAGCGAGTGCTCCGGTCGGTCGCGAACCTCACCCGCCGCGACGGCCGGGAGTTCTTCCGGTTGCTCGAACGGATCCGGGTGACCACCCGCCCGGAACCGGTGCCGCTAGAGCGAGCCAACGAGGCCCTGGCCCGGCTGCGGGCGGGAAGAGTGCAGGGGGCCCTGGTGCTCGTGCCCTGACCCCAGAGCCAGCCACCCGGATGAAGGGCCGCGAACGCGGCCGATCGGGCCGGGCGGTTCGCGGCTCCGCCGCAGTCCTTGGCGCCTGGGCCGCCGCAGGTGCCAGGGGGACCGAGTGGGAACCTCGGGGTGGTGCGCCAACCGCGTGAGAATCCAGGCACGGCGCCGGCGCGGTGCCCCGGATCGCCGGGGTCCGGGTGCCGGGGGCGGTGGCTACTCGGGATCCGCTGGCCCCGGTGCCCGGTGCCGGCTGATGGTCCACACGTAGGCCGCCACGGCGCGAACCTCCGCGTCGTCGAGGAGGGTGGGCCCGCGCATCGGCACGGGATCGCCGTCCTGGCCCCAGGCGGCGATCCCCGAATGCCGGGTGATGTGAACCAGCCACTCGTAGTCGCCGGAGCCGAGCTTCCAGCGGCCCGCCGCGAGCGGAGGTCCCTCCTCGGTGCCGCGGCCCTCCTCCCCGTGGCAGCGCTGGCAGGTGCCCTTGCCCGCGTAGATCTCCGCTCCGGCCCTGACCATGGCTCCGGTCACGCCGGGCGGCAGCGAGTCGTGCTGAGCCTCCGCGGCCCGGGGGGTTGGCGCGAGGCTCGACAGGGCGAGCGAGACGGCGCAAAGCGATCTATACTTGGCTGACATGGCCAGGCTCCTGCCGGCCTCGAGCCGGCACCCTACCATGCACCCTGGGGGCTGAACGCAGCGTGAAGTCGCGACGAAGAGGCCCCGCGTTTCCACCTCGATCCGGGCCATCCTCGAGAGCTGACCTATGACCGAAGGGCACCGCCCGCGGGCCGCACAGGCCGACGCGGAGATCAAGCAGCGGATGGTGAACCTGCTGGCCGCGGAGATCGAGCGGATCTACGCGGTGGAGGGGCCGACCGGCGCGACCCAGGCGCTCAGGCAGATGCTCCTGTCGCTGGACCGGTCCGCCCTGGCCGGGATGGTCTACGAGCTGGGGCTCGACACGGAACCCGAGTTCGAAGACGACGAGCAGGAGCGGCGGGACCGCGGCGGCGCCTAGCTGGGCCAGCCGGCCGGCCGCGAGGCCGTGAGCAGCACCAGCGGCTGGGCGAACGCCTCGGCGGCGACCGGGCCGTGCGCGGGGCAGTAGGCACGGAGTTCCGCGTCGTTCAGGATCCCGTCCGGGACCTCGATCACGATCTCTCGGATCGGCCGCTCCGGGCTCAGCGGGTCTGCGCCCCGTGCCCGGAGCCGGAGGGGCACCGCCCCGTATGCCCAGCAGAGTTCCCGCTCCAGCGAGGCCAGGAGTGCTCCGGTGGCGAGGAGACTCTCCCCGCCCGAGGTGATGATCCCGAATCCCATCCCCTGGCCGGCATCCCTCCGGTGGAGGAGAAAGCCATAGGCGAAGCGCTGATCCTCCGCCGACGCGATCGCAATGAGTTGCGTGAGGCGGTGTCGGACCAGGGTCTCGAGCGGCAGTTCGGGTTGCACGGCCTCCACCCCGGGACAAGTCGGTAGGTTGTCCCTCCGGCAAACGCAGGTCCCGGGCCAGCCGGTTTCCAGGTGGGGAGGATGCGGGCAACCCCCGATGGTGCAACGGGATGCGCTTGGTTTCCCGCTCGCTGCGAGGCAGGGGAGAGCCTGAGGGAAGTCAGGCGATTCGGGACGCTCTGGGAGGAAACCGGCCAGCGGGGTGGCGGCTAGCCCCGTCCCCGGAACCGGAGCACGGCGGCCACCCCGTCCACGGGAGCCCGGGCTTCCGGGTCGTCGAGCACTACCACCGCCACATGCTGGCGCAGCGCCTCCTCGATGGCCTCGCTGACCAGGTCGGCCACCGGGATGGGCCGGCCTTCGTTCCGGCACTCGGCCCTGGACAGCACCAGCCGCCCGCTGGCCTCGCAGCGGAACCCCCACCCGCTCACGTCGGCCCGCACCAGGAGGGTTCGCACCTGCCCCCGGCTGAGCGCCCGGAGCGTCTCCCGGGCGCCGTTCACCGCCCAGCCGGTGGCGATCCCGCTCTCCAGCTCGGCGACCAGCGCCCGCTCCTTCGCCCGCTCGTGCTCCACCCGGAGTCTGAGCGCCTCGGTGCGAACCCGGGCCGGGGTCACCTCGGTGGGGTTGAGCCGCGCGATCCCGAGGAGCTGGTCCTGGAGCCGGCCGGGAAGAAACCGGGCCAGCTCCCGCGGCATGGTCCCGGGGCCGGCCAGGACCAGCCCCCGGAGCGGGCGCGACCCGGCGAGGTCCTGGAGGCGACTGACTACCGCGGCGCAATGGCGGTGCAACTCCTTGCGGATCCGATGGTGAAAGGTGCGTTCGCCGGTGCCTGGCGAGTCGGCGCGATCCGAGTGAAACTTGCCGCCGCGCGTGGCCTCGCTCACCTCGCCCGGCAGCTCCTCGCAGCCGAAGGCGCTGACCTCGAAGAACCTGGCCCGCACCCGGTCCGCCACCGCCACCAGCAACCGGCCGAATTCCTCCGCCGCCGACACTACTTCGCGGGTGTGGGCTACCCGATCCGCCGAAACCCGGGTGTGGTGCACGCGGGGCAGGGGGATCACCTCGAAGAGCCCCAGGGCCGAGCAGGCAAACACGGCGAGCCCGGGAGTGTGCGGGAGACCGGCCGTGTCGCCGGCCAGCTCGAGGATACGCTCGAGATCCCGCTGGATGCGGAGTCGCTCCTCCCGGTCCAGCCCCAGCCCGTCGAGGGTTTGCTCGAGCCGTCGCACTGCGGTCTTCAAGGCGAGCAGGTAGCGCCGGCGGATCCGATCGTGGGGCTCGAGGCGAATGTAGCACGACACGATCTCCGGCCCCTCCACCCGGAGTTCGGCCAGGCGGTCCAGCAGCTCGGACCAGGTCGGTACGGCGGTCGCGGTCACGGCGTCCCTCCTCTTCTGCCCACCAGCTTCAGGCACTCGGCCTCGCGGCCTCGCACCACCCGGCGCCCCGCGAGCGGGCCTCGGGCCTCGGTCACCACGGTGCACTGGTGCTCCCCCCGGTCGCCGTCGTAGTAGATGACGACCCAATCCCGGGTCCGGCCCAGCCGGTGGGCCCGGGCCGTGTTGGAAAAGAGGGCGGTGTAGTGTCTCGTGCCTCGCGTG
>JBBIMQ010000072.1:4658-10228 GCA_037444345.1 Gemmatimonadota bacterium
CGACTGCTCCCTCGGCTCGGTCACCAGCCGGGGCTTTGTCTCGTGCCTCGCGTGGTATGGAGGATGGGAAGCCAGGCCTGGCGCTCCGGATTGAAGCGGCGCGGCACGAGGCGCGGCAGCTCGCCCGCCGCGGCGCGCCGGCGATACTCCTCGTCCACGCTCAGGATCTCCTCCACCGGGGGCAGCTCTTCCGGCTCCGGCCCCGCCGTCCGGGGCCGCCCCAGGCGCTCCCGGAGCGCGGCCACGATCCCCGCGAGCCGCCTGGGCCCGATCCCCTCCATCGCCGCCAGGCGACCGTCGTGCGCGGCCAGCTCCAGGTCCTCCAGCGTGCCAATGCCGAGCTCGCTGTGCAACCGCTCGGCCAGCCGCGGCCCGATCCCCGGGACACTGGCGAGCAGACTCTCGGGATCGCTCTCGCCCCGGAGCCGATCCAGCATCGGGAGCCGCCCGGTGACCACCAGCTCCCCGATCGCGCGGGCGAGACGGGGTCCCACGGTCGGGATCGCCTCCAGTGCTTCCACTCCGCGCTCCCGCACCATCGCCGCCACCGATTCCGGCCAGTGCCGGAGGGTTTCCGCCGCGAGCCGGTAGGCGCGGACCCGGAACGGGTTGGCGCCCTGTGCCTCGAGCAGGCCCGCCACCTCGTCCAGCCGGGCCGCGACGGCCCGGTTGGCGGGGTCCACGCCAGGCTGCGATGCAACGGCGGCCGTCATGCCCGCGACGAGGGAATGGGGGCCTGGTCGAGCCGGAGCGACAGGCCGCCCGGAGTCCGATCGAGCACCGTGCCGAAGTCGCGACTCAGTTCCTGGATTCGCTCCACGATCCAGTCTCGGTCGCGACCGGTGGCATGGCTGACCCGGCACTCGCCGATCCGGACCGGCACCACGTCCAACCGCTCGATGCCGAAGAGCCCGAAGTTGACCACGAACAGCGCGGAGAGATCGTTGCGCCTGGCCGGATCCACCGCGTAGTCGTCCACGAAATCGCCGGTGTCGTAGAGAAGGAGCCGGTGGTCGCGCTCCTCGATGCCCTGGACCAGGTGGGCGCTGTGCCCCCAGAACACGTCCACTCCGGCGTCCACCACCTTGCGGGCGAAGGCCTGGAATTCCGGGAGCGGCCGCTCCCTCATGTTGGGACCCCAGTGGATCGAGAAGACCACCAGATCGGCCAGCGGCCGGACCTGGCGAATGGCCGCTTCCACCGCCGGGAAGTCGTCCGGGCTCAGGGAGACCGGGGTGTAGTTGATTCCGGGGCGACCAGCGTCCGCCGCCCAGTCCGACGGGTGGTCGGCCCAGGCCAGAAACGCCACCCGGTAGTCCCGCGCCCGAAGCAGTGCGGGCCGCCGCGCAAGCTCCAGGGTGGCGCCGGCCCCGGCGTGGGCGATCATGGCGCGGTCCAGCGTCTCCAGCGTCTCGAGCAGACCGCCCGGCCCGAAATCGGCCACGTGGTTGTTGGCGAGGGCCGCGAAGTCCACCCGTCCTAGCTGGAGCACCCGGACCCGCTCCGGATCCCCCCGGAAATGGAACGTCTTCTCCGGCTGCCAGGGGCTGGTGACGCTGGTGAGAGCGCACTCGAGATTGACGCCGAAGAGATCCATCTCCCAGAGCAGCGGCAGGAGATCGCCCCAGGGATAGGCGTTCCCCCGCCGCGCGGCGACCTCATTCACCCCGCGGCCCAGCATCACGTCGCCCGCCAGGGCGAGCCGGGCGGCTGCGTCCGATCTCATCCCGCGCTCTCCGCCGGGGTCGAGGCGAGGGCCCGGAGCACATCGCGCTGGGTGACCAGGCCGAGCAGGCGGGGCTCGCCCGGTCCCCGGTGGACCACTGGGAGCACGTGAAGCCGGGTCTCGATCATGAGGTCGGCCGCGGCCACGATCGGGTCGTGCGGCTCCACCGTGACCACCCCGCAGCGCATGATGTCACGGGCCCGCCGGGCGCCGAAGGTGGCCACGTCCAGCACGCCCAGATCGCGATCGGGCCGCAGGGCCCGGAGCAGATCCACCCGGGTCACGATGCCGACCAGCGTGCCGTCCGGCCGGACCACCGGGCACGCCTCGGCCCGGTGGGCTTCGAGCCCCTGATAGATCTCGGCGAGCGTCGTGTCGGGGTGCGCGACCAGTTCGGGCTCCGACATCACCTCGCCCACCGGGGCAAGCCCGGTCTTGATGCGGGTCATGGTCTCCTCCCCGCGGATAGCGCTCCCAATCCAATGCGCGGGCGATGAACCGGCCGTGAGGGCAGAGTGAATAAACCTGTGGCCCGACCGCTCTTCACGGGCGGTTCAGGTGTCTCGGACAGGATTGATAGGGACTTCGAAGGGGCAGCTCCTGATCGCTCCACCCGAGGGCAGCGGCCGGCGGCCACCCGCGGGCCGGATGAGACCACGGTTTCGCGGAGGACACCAATGGTACGGGTCCGCGATCTGATGACGCGAGAGGTGATCGCCCTGGATCCCGAGATGACGCTGCGGGAAGCGATCGAGGTCCTGGCGCGGTGGCGGATCGGCGGGGCGCCGGTCCTCGCCGGCCGCGAACGCCTGGTCGGGGTGATTTCGGCGAGTGACATTCTCGCCTTTCAGACCTCGCTTCCGGGGGTTCCCACCGAGCGGCCGGAGCAGCAAGTCGAGCTCGACGAGTACGGGCCGGAGGAGGTCTGGGAAGAGGGGGCGGAGCCTGCCGGGTCCTATTTCACCGACCTCTGGGCCGACGCGGGGGCCGAGCTCACGGCGCGGCTGAGCCGGGTGGAGGGGCCGGAGTGGGATCCGCTGGAGGAGCACACGGTGGCCGAGGCCATGAGCCGGGCGGTGCGGACGGTGGGGCCGGAGACCCCCGCGGTGGAGGCGGCCCGCCGCATGGCCGCCGAGCGCATTCACCGGCTCCTGGTCGTGGAGCCCCCCGGCCGGGTGGTGGGCGTGCTGAGCAGCCTGGATATCGTGCGCGCGGTGGCCCAGGGCAAACTCCCGCTCTCTTCCTCCGACCCCGCGCAGCGCGAGGCCGCCTCATGAGCGCGGAGCGGGGAGGGCGCGCCGGAGGGAGCCTGCGGCAGTTGCCCGTCCAGATCCGCGCCAACCTCGATCTCTCCGAGGCGCAGGAGCGGCTGTTGCGCCGGCGGATCGAGCGGCTGGCGCAGTTCTATGGCGGTCCCCTCGGGTGCCGGGCCACGCTCACGGTGCATCGCTATGCCAACGGGAATCCCCGGAGCTACGATCTCCGGCTCGATCTCACCCTGCCCGGCGGGGAGTTCGCGATCACCCGGCAGCCGAAGCGCAGCCTGCCGGAGGCCGTCAAGGACGCCTTCGATGCGGCTCGGCGCAAGCTGCAGGATTACGCTCGCGAGCAGCGGCTCGACGTGAAGCGACACGAGCCCGCGGCCAGGGGTACCGTGACCAGGCTCTTCGCTCTCGCAGGGTACGGGTTCATCGAGACGCCGGACGGGCGCGAGATCTATTTCGACCGCGCCAGCGTGGTGGGTAGCCAGTTCGACCGGCTGGAGGAAGGGGACGAGGTGCGGTTCGTCGAGCAGCCAGGCGCGAAAGGCCCGCAGGCGAGCACGGTCGTCCTCCTCCCGCGCCGGCGCGGCCGCGGCCCTACCCTTTGATCACGCCGAGCGGCCTGAGCCGGGCGACCTTCCGGGCCAGCCCGGCCTGATGCACCACCGACACCACGGCCTCCACATCCTTGTAGGCGTGCGGGGCCTCCTCGGCCAGCTCCTCGTTGGACGAGCAGCGGACCACGATGCCGCGCGCCTGGAGCTCGCGGCGCACCTCGGTACCGGACCGGCTCCGCTTGGCCGCGCCCCGGCTCAGGGCGCGCCCGGCGCCGTGACAGCAGCTCCCGAAGCTCGCCTCGTAGGCGGCGTCCTGGCCCGCGAGAATGTACGACGCCGTGCCCATGCTCCCGGGGATGAGCACCGGCTGCCCCACCGTCCGGTACGCGGCCGGCGTCTCCGGGTGGGATGGGCCGAAGGCCCGGGTTGCCCCCTTGCGGTGCACGCAGGTCTCGGCGTCCTGGTGCCGCTCCAGCTTGGCGATGTTGTGCGCGACGTCGTAGACCAGCCGGAGCGTTCCCTGGCGCCCGAAGGCCCGATCGAACACCCGCCGCGCCGCATGGGTGATCGCCTGGCGATTCGACCAGGCGAAGTTGGCGGCGGCGGCCATGGCGGCGAGATACCGCTGGCCTTCGGGAGAGGCCAGCGGGGCACAGGCGAGCTGCCGGTCAGGCAGGGTGATGCCGTACCGCGGCATCACCCGGTCCAGCTCCCGCACGTAGTCGGTGCACACCTGATGGCCCAGCCCCCGCGACCCGGTATGGATGAGGACGGCGAGCTGGCCCTTCCGGAGCCCGTAGGCCAGGGCGGCCGCGTCGTCGAAGACCTCGTCCACCACCTGGACCTCGACGAAGTGGTTGCCCGATCCGATGGTGCCGAGCTGGTCATGTCCCCGGTCCTTGGCCCGGGCGGACACCGCGCTCGCGTCCGCCCCGGGCAAGGCGCCGCCCGCCTCGGTATGGGCGAGGTCGTCCTCGGTGGCGAGCCCGCGCTCCACCAGGGCGGGGACGCCCTGCTCGAGCACCCGGTCCAGCTCCTCGCGGGTGAGGCTGAGCGCGCGGTTGGCGTGAGGGCCCGACGGGATGCTCCGGCTGAGGTCGTGCACCACCGCCTCGATCCGGTCCTGGACCGCGGCGGCCTCGAGCTCCGAGGCGAGCAGCCGCACGCCGCAGTTGATGTCATAGCCCACGCCGCCGGGAGAGACGACCCCGTCCTCCCGTCGCATCGCGGCCACCCCACCGACCGGAAAACCGTAGCCTTCGTGCACGTCAGGCATCGCCAGCACGTGCCCCACCACGCCCGGCAGCGTCGCCACGTTGACCAGCTGCTCGAGCGAGCGGTCGGTGGCCAGCCGCTCCCAGAGCCGCTCGTCGGCAAAGACCCGCGCCGGGACCCGCATGCCGGGCCGCGCCGTGACCGGAATCTCGTAGAGAACCGCACTCAGCCGCTTGGCTGCGGAGACGATACTATCGGACATCAGACATCCAGGATCACGTCGGCCTGCCAGCCGCCGTCGAGCGGCTGGAGCCGGAGGTTGTGGAACGTGGCGGCTTTCACCTCGGATGGCGCCGCCGGCGCCTCCACGCCGGTGACCTCGAAGCGCGCTTCGCTCTCCGCCACCACGCCCGGCCCGAACTCGGCCGCCACCCAGCGATCGCGCTCGGCCAGGAAAATGAGCTCGTTCAGCCATTCGACCAGGAGCGCCGCCCGGTCCGGGGCCCGCACCGACACCGTCCGGCGGCTGGTCGGGTAGGCGGGCGAAACGGCGGGTAGCTCGATCTCGCGCAGCGCCCGCCCCGCCTCCGCGAACAACGCCTCGAGGGTGGGGGCCCACACCCGGAGCTCGAGCTCGCCGGTATGGTCGAGAAACTCGTGGCCCGCGATCACGACCGCGCCCCGAGATACCGGATGAACCATTCCCGGGCGAGTTCCGCCACCCGCTCCAGGGTCCCCGGCTCCTCGAACAGATGGGTAGCGCCGGGCACGATGACCAGATCCTTGGGGCAGGTGAGCCGCTCGTACGCC
>JBBIMQ010000073.1:0-10213 GCA_037444345.1 Gemmatimonadota bacterium
GCGACGGGAGGCGAGAAGAAGCACTCAGAGAGGAACAGAAAGACTCAGGGGAGAGTGGCATTCCGCCACTCTCCCCTCCCCCCTGCGGTGCTCTCGTCTCGCCAGCTGGTCAGTCGTCCCCGCCCAAACCTTCTCCGGCACCGGGCTCGAGTCGCTTGAAGAGCCAGTATTCCGGTCCGGCCAGATCCTCCGGCCAGCCGCTCGGATGTTCCTCCTCCATCACGTCGGCCAGGAAGAACTCGTCGCCCTCCGGCGCTTCCCACGGCTGGCTCTCGCTGGCGCCGCGCCAGGACTCGTCGTCCTCGCGGTGGACATCGCCGCGCCACGCCTCGCGGTCGCTCCAGCTTTCTTCTCGTCCCCCGAAGGGGTCCCACGGTGCCGGCATCGAGCCCTCCGCTACCTTCTTAACGCTAGTATCGGCATATAGAGTGCCAGGGCTTGATGGGTGTGACCGGGCGCACACCGGGGTGGCAGGTTTTCGGTGCCTGGGGCGTCTCCTTCTTGCTGGGGCGCATCGGGCGTCCAGGGGTCTCCTCCCGATCGGAGCGACTCCCTGCGGGGAGCGACCAGCGCGGTGCAAGGGGTGTGGCACGCACACCGAGCCAGGGCTCGAGCTCTCATGCCGTTCGCTGGCTGCGGCTTGCGGGTTGCTCTTTCGCCCCGCGGGCTCGCGGGCGGAACCGCCGGCCAATGCGTCGGGGGATCGCAAGCGTCGTCGTGGAAGCTGCAGCGCGGGGCCCCGGTGTTCAGGACCGCCCGGTGAGAACGGGCTCGCCCGGTCTCGGGCCTGAAACGGAACAGGAGAGTGATATGCGCGTACTGGTAGGTGTCCTGGTCGCCGTGGCCATTGCGGCCGGCGCGGCATGCTCCGATTCCTACGGGGGCGGCTCCTCCGGGGGCGGGTGCAGGGGCCCGGGTGGCGGTGCTGCGGGTGCGGTCGAGGTCGGCAACAACCTGTTCCGCAGCGCCCATAACGGAAGCTGCAACCCCGCCGTGGACACCATCGCGGCCGGGGGGACTGTCACCTGGACCTGGACCGCGACCGGGTCGGTCTCGCACAGTGTCCGGTCGCAGGGCACGCCGAGCTTCCCGAGCAGCAACATCCTGGTGGGCAACGGGGCCAGCTACAGCTTCCAGTTCACGACGCCGGGCACCTACCGGTACGACTGCGCGGTCCACGGCAGCGCGATGACCGGTCGGGTGGTGGTCCAGTGAGGGCCCGCGGCACGCTCCCGCTCCTGGCAGCGCTCCTGGCCGGGCTCGCCGCGCCAGCCCCGGGCCGGGGCCAGGCGCTTCCCGAATCGGTCCGTTACCGCCTGCTCCCCGAAAGCCGGCTCGAGGTGAAGACCGGGCGGGCCGGCCTGTTTGGCTTCGCCGGGCACGAGCATGTGATCCGGGCCCGGGCCTTCAGCGGGGAGGTCACCTTCGTTCCGGCGGACCCGGCGCGCTCCCGGTTGCTGGTCGTGGTGCCCACCGACAGCCTGGAGGTGCTCACCCCGCCTGACACGGCCGAGACCCGCCAGGTGACCAAGGCGATGCGGGAGGAGGTGCTGCACGTGGATCGCTTCCCCGAGATCACGTTCGCTTCCCGCGACGTGAAGCCCATCGAGGGAGGGTACCGCGTCATGGGCGCGCTCACCATGCACGGAGCGACCCGTGACGTGCCGGTGGACGTCACGGTGAAGATCGAGGGCGACACCCTGCGGGCGGAGGCGTCCTTCAGCGTGAAGCAGACCGATTTCGGGATGAAGCCCTACAGCGGCGGCCCGCTGGGCACGGTGAAGGTGGCCGACAAGGTGACGTTCCGGATCAGCGCCATCGCGGTTCGGGTCGAAGAAGCCGGGGACTGAGCGCGGCTGGGCCGGCCCAGGCATCGGGAGCGACCCGCAGGCTGGGGGCGCGAGGGCCCCGGGGGCGCGTGCCCGCCGCGGCAGCGCTTGCCTTCCCTCATGGTTCCCGCCCGCGGTGCTTGCGCCGGTGTCGTTGCGGCCTTCCTCGGACGTCGCACCGGGGCCGCTTGGCTCGTGAATGTGGGTGCAAGGCCCAGGTGATTGTCCGGCAGCGTGTTAGCGGGCCGTCACCAGCGTGGTACGGCTCCTGCTAGCGCCCCGGTCGCGAGGCTGGCCCCGGGGTGACCTGACAGATCGCTTCGCGGTGGAAGGGTTCCGACGAACGATCGCCCCGCGGGCCGGCCGCGCACCAGCCTCCAGGTTCGAGACCTGGCCCCCCGGTGAGGGAGTGCAGGCGCGGCGGCCCACCCAGGCGCCTGCTATCGGCCGCGACCGCCTGCCTCCGCCGGTTCTTACCCGTGGGTCAGCGCCCTTCCAGTCTCCCCGTCGAACCAGTGCAATCCCTCCGAGCCGAGCGCGATGCCCACCCGATCGCCGCGGCGGAGCTGAGCGGCGCCGTCGGCCCGGGCGGTGAGGACCACCCCTCCGGCTTCGAGGGCGACCACCGTCTCGCTGCCTAGCGGTTCGAGCTCTACCACGGTGCCGTCCAGGGCACCCTCGCCGGGTCCGGTCAGCCGGATCGCCTCCGGCCGGAGGCCGAGGATGATCCCGCGACCCGAGGCGGCCGGAGGGAGCCGCGGGAGGTCGAGGGCGAGCGACAGGGGCCCAGCGGTCGCCGTGAACCGGCCTCGGGCATCCACGGTGCCCGGGATCAGAGTCATCGCCGGACTCCCGATGAACGTGGCGACGAAGGTGTTGGCCGGGTCGCGATAGACCTCGAGCGGTGTTCCCACCTGCTGGACCTTGCCGTCCCGCATGACCACCACCCGGTCGCCCAGGGTCATGGCCTCGATCTGATCGTGGGTGACGTAGATCGTGGTGACCCCGAGCCGCCGGTGGAGGGCGGCCAGCTCGCGGCGCATCTGGACCCGGAGCCGGGCGTCCAGGTTGGACAGCGGTTCGTCGAAGAGGAACACCTGGGGCTGCCGCACGATGGCCCGCCCCACGGCGACCAGCTGCCGCTCCCCGCCGGAGAGCTGCAGGGGCCGCCGGTCCAGCAGAGCGCCCAGGTCGAGCAGTTCGGCCGCCTCGCGAACCCGCCGGTCAATCTCGGCCCGGGCCAGTCGCCGGAGCTGGAGGGCGAAGGCGAGGTTCTGATACACGGTCAGGTGGGGGTAGAGCGCATAGTTCTGGAAGACCATGGCGATGTCGCGGTCCCGCGGCGGGACGTCGTTCACCACCCGGTCGCCGATCCGGAGCACCCCCTCGGTGATGGACTCGAGCCCGGCAATCATCCGGAGCGTGGTGCTCTTGCCGCATCCCGACGGGCCGACCAGCACCAGGAATTCCCCGTCGGCCACGGCAAGGTCGAGCCGGTGCACGGCGACGTACGTCCGCCCCCGCTCCTGGTATATTTTCCGCACTCCTTCCAGCGTCACTGTCGCCATCGTTCGGTCTTTCGCTACCTATGCCCGGATCCTTCCAGTTTCCCCCGGGGTTCCTGTGGGGCGCCGCCACTTCCGCCTATCAAATCGAGGGATCCCCGCTGGCCGACGGAGCGGGGCCGAGTATCTGGCACCGTTTCAGCCATACGCCGGGCATGACCGCGAACGGCGAAACCGGCGACATCGCCTGCGACCACTACCGGCGGGTGGAGGAAGACGTGCGCCTGATGCGGGAGCTCGGGCTTACCGCCTATCGGTTCAGCGTCGCCTGGGGCCGGGTGCTGCCGCACGGTCGCGGCGCGGCGAACCCGAAAGGGCTCGGCTTCTATGATCGCCTGGCGGACCTGCTCTTGGCGCACGGCATTCTCCCGGTCGTCACGCTCTACCACTGGGACCTCCCGGCGGCCCTGGACGACAGGGGGGGGTGGCTCAACCCAGACGTCGCGCACTGGTTTGCCGAGTATGCGGGCCTCGTCGCGCGGGCCCTGGGGGATCGGGTCCACCTCTGGATCACGCTGAACGAACCGTGGGTCATCGCCGATGGCGGCTACCTTCACGGCGTCCTGGCCCCCGGGCACCGGAGCCTGTTCGAGCCCCCGATCGTGGCGCACAACCTGCTTCGGGCTCACGGCGCCGGGCTGCAGGCAGTCCGGGCCGCGGGAGGACGGGCCGCAGGCCTGGTGGTGAATCGGGAGCCCAAGGAGCCGGCGTCCAGCCGCCCCCAAGACCTTGCGGCGGCCGCTCGAGCCGACGCCTACATGAACCGCCAGTATCTCGATCCGGTCTTTCTGGGCCGCTACCCCGACGAGCTGCCGGAGATCTTCGGCGCGGCCTGGCCGGAGTGGC
Source organism: Gemmatimonadota bacterium (assembly GCA_037444345.1). GTDB lineage: Bacteria > Gemmatimonadota > Gemmatimonadetes > Gemmatimonadales > GWC2-71-9 > JADJOM01. The sequence continues at coordinate 4,241 of JBBIMQ010000073.1, forward strand.
CTTCGGCCGACTTCGACCTGATCCGGCAACCCCTCGACTTTCTCGGCATCAACTACTACACCCGCTCCGTGACGCGCGACGACCCCGCGGCGTGGCCTGTCCGGGCGAGCCGGGTACGCCAGGATGACCGGCCGCACACCGCCATGGACTGGGAAGTGTATCCCCCCGGCCTCACTCGGGTCCTCACCTGGGTCGCCGCCAGATACGGCCCCGTGCCGCTGTACCTGACCGAGAACGGTGCCGCCTTCGACGATCCGCCGCCGGCCGGCGGGACGCCGGTGCAGGATCCCCGGCGAGTCGCCTACTACCGCGATCACCTCCGTGCCGCGTATCACGCGATCGAACAGGGGGTGGATTTGCGGGGCTACTTCGCCTGGTCGCTCCTGGACAACTACGAGTGGAGCTTCGGGTTCTCCAAGCGGTTCGGCCTGATTCATGTCGATTTCGAGACCCAGCGGCGCACGCCGAAAGCCAGCGCCCGGTTCTACGGCGAGATCATCCGGACCCATGGCGCAGTCCTGGGGGCCGGCATGCCGCTGGCGGGGCCCTGAGCGCGGCACCAACCGCGCCAGGACGCCCGGTGCCAGCCCGCCCCCCCGAAACGGCGCGCGCGCCAGGACCCGCCTCACCCTTCATCCGCTGGGCTCCCGATACGCCGGCCCGACATCTCGTCCCAGCACCACCCGCACGGCGGGGTGGAGTCCGTCTCGAACGAGAGGAACATGTACGGCCCGTTCCGCGATCAGGAGCGCGGTCCCGTCCATCTCCGCGCGGGTGGCGAGGGACGGGCGGGCGCGCGGCTGGACGACTTCAAAGGTGTAGGCGGTGCCGTCGCCGGGGAGGCGGTAGCACGCCGTGAAGCCCGGCCAGGAGGGGGGGAGACACGGCCGGAGCAGGATCGCTCTTCCGCCTGACATGACCAGACCCAGCACGGATTCCACGGCGACGCGCAGCATCCAGCCCGCAGAGCCAGTGTACCAGGTCCACCCCCCTCGGCCCACGTGCGGTGCCACCCCGTAGACGTCGGCGGCGACGGCGTAGGGTTCGACCTGGTACCTCGCGACCCCCCGCGCGGTGCGCGCCTGCCGCACCGGGCTCAGCATGGCGAGGAGCGAGGCCGCCCGGTGGGCCCGGCCCGCCGCCGCCAGCGCCCGGACCGCCCACAGGGCGGCGTGGGTGTACTGCCCGCCATTCTCGCGCACGCCGGGAACGTACCCCTTGATGTAGCCGGGGTCCTCCCGGGAGCGGTCGAAGGGCGGCGCGAGGAGCCGGATGATTCCGGCCCGCTCGTCCACCAGATGGCGCTCCAGCGAATCGAGTGCAAGCGCCGCCCGTGCGGGGGGTGCCGCGCCTGACAGGACGGCCCAGGCCTGAGCGATGGCGTCAATCCGGCACTCGCCGTTGCGCCGCGAGCCCAACACGGCCCCGGAGTCGTAGAACGCCCGCCGGTACCACCGGCCGTCCCAGCCGGCGCCGTTCAGGGCCCGGCCGAGCGCCGCCCGGTACTCGCGATAGCGGCGGGCCCGCGCCGCGTCGCCCCGGCCCTCGGCGAGGGGGAGGAAAAGCTCCAGCAGGTGATAGAGAAAGAACCCCAGCCAGACGCTCTCGCCCTTGCCTTCCCGGCCCACCCGGTTCATGCCGTCGTTCCAGTCACCGGTACCCATGAGGGGAAGCCCGTGCGGCCCCCGAGTGAGGGAGCGGTCCAGCGCGCGACAGCAATGCTCGTACACATCCGCGGGTTCGGCGGCTCCCTGCGGGACCAGGAAGCGCTCGTCCTCGCCGGGCTCGAGCGGCGGCCCCGACACAAACCCGACCCGCTCCGCCAGAATGGTATCGTCGCCCGTCCACCGGACGTACTCCGCGGCGACATAGGGGAGCCAGAGGAGATCGTCGGAGAACCGGGTGCGAATCCCCTTCCCGAGGGGAGGATGCCACCAGTGGAGCACGTCACCCTCGGCGAACTGGTGCTCGGCGTGCAGGACGATCTGGGCCCGGGTGAGAGCCGGGTCCAGCAGGGCGAGGGCCGCCGCGTCCTGAAGCTGATCCCTGAAGCCGTAGGCCCCGCCGGACTGGTAGAGCGCCGAGCGCCCCCAGAGACGGCAGCTCAACGTCTGATAGGCAAGCCACCCGTTCACCATGAGATCAAGCTCGGGCGCCGGGGTGCTGACCTGGAGCCGCCCCAGGAGTTGATGCCACCATTCGACCGCGCCAGCCCGTGCGGCTTCGATCGCAGCTTCGGTGCGGTAGCGGTTCAGGATCTCCCGGGCGGCTTCCTGGCTGTGGGCCTGGCCGATTGCCAGGCAGCAGATGAGGCTCTCGCCGGGGCGGAGGGCCAGCCTCAGCCGGAACGCGGCGCAGGGGTCCAGCCCCGCGCCGGTCCGCCGGTCGAGCGGGCCGGGTCGGGCGAGGGCCGCGGGCCGGGACGGGTCCCCGAGCGGTCCCAGGAAGGAGGCACGGTCAGCGGTATACTCCGGTGCCACGGCCCGCTCCGGCACGAACAGCGCCGCAAAGGCCACCCGGTGGGCGAATTCGGCATGGTAAGGGTTCGCGGCCAGAATGGCGTCGCTGGGGGGATCGAACGCGGTTGCCACGAATCGCGCGCTCTCGCTGCGCAAGACCCCGAGCACCCACTCCACGTAGCCGAAGACGGAGAGCCGGCGGGCGTGGGCCGAGCGGTTGGTGAGGCGGAGACGGACCAGTTTCACCTCGTCGTGGCGCGGGACGAACGCCGTGACCTCCTGGTCCAGCTCGGCGCTGACGTGCCGCCAGGTGGTGTACCCGAAACCGTGACGGACCTCGTACCCGCCGGCGCCGGGCACCGGACCCGGGGTCGGCGACCAGACTGCTGCGTGGTCGTCATCTCGGAGGTAAAGCGCCTCGCCATGGGGATCGCAGACGGGATCGTTGAACCATGGCGTGAGGCGATTCTCGCGGCTGTTGACGCTCCAGGTGTACCCCGCGCCGCTTTCGGAGGCCAGGAATCCGAAGCGCTCGTTCGCCACGACGTTGCACCAGGGCAGGGGAGGACGGCGAAGCGGTTCCGTGCCTCCGCGCGCCAGCCGGCCGGCGATTCGGGGGAGGAAGACCACGTACTCCGAGCCGTCGGTCGAAAACCCGCCAGTGCCGTTGAAGAAGCGGAGCCGCTCCCTGAGGGGCGGATGAGGCTCGATCTGGCGCGCGCCCTCCGCGTTCCCGCGCCCTCGTCGCCGGGGCACCGGGCCGCTTCCCCCCGCGGCGGAAGGGCCCGGCGCCAGGTGGGCGCCCGCCGGGCGATCGCCCGCGGTCTCGAGGGAGGCCCACGCGGCCCGCTCGGCGAGGGAGCGGAGTTCCGGATCCACCTCTGCGGTCCTGAGGACCACGGTTCTTCCTCCCTCGCCCGATGCCGTGAGACCGGCGAGGTCGTGCTCGCCGTCTTCCAGAACCAGCAGGTCCACGGACCACCCCTGGCTCCGCCAGTAGGCGACGACACGCGCCAGCTCGACCACCTCCCGCGCGGCTTGAGGCGTGGCCACCCGGGCCACCCAGAGCGGGGCCTGGCCGGAGAGGCCGAGGCGGCGGAGATCGGAGGGAACGAGGGAGCTGGGTGAGGGAAGTCCGGTGCCGGCCTCCTCCCGTGGCGCACCGTACAGCAGCGCGCCGGTGAGCGCAGGCAGTCGGTCCAGCCATTCCCGGCAGAGCCCGGCTCGCGCCAGCAGGGCCTGATCGCGCCTCTGGGCGGCCGCGAACCGGCGATGAGCCGAGCGGAGATACGGAGCGCGCAACCGGCGGAGCACCGCCTGGCGGTCCCGCCCGGCGGCGAGGACGGCTGTGAGGCGCGCGCGGGTGCCGGGGGCCAGCCGGACCACCCGGCGGCAGGCCAGTACGGGGTCGAGAACACTGCCGGCAGTGCCTGACAACCGCTGGCCAGGATCGAGCGCCGCGGGGGCGGCCAGGGTCCGCCCCCGCCCGAGGAATCGGGCCCGATCTGTTTCCACCTCCACCCGTTCGGGGTCCTGCCCGCCCGCCGCCAGGGCATGGCCCAGATAGAGCGGGGGCTCGCCGGGGCTCCGCGGACGCCGCCGGGCCAGCAGGGCCCGGCCAGCGGCGAGGCGCTCGGTCTGCACGAAAAGCTTGGAGAAGGCGGGGTGCCCCGCGTCCGCGGCCGGATGGTTGAGCGCCACCTCCACATAGCTGGTCACTGCCAGGCGGCGGGTCCTGCTACCCCGGTTTGCCAGCGTGATCAGCCGGATCTCCGCATCGGCATCCGGGTCAACGCACACGTCCAGGCGGGTGACGATGTCGCCGTCCTGCCGCACCAGCTCGATGCGCCCCGGCGCCGCGGCTGCGTGATACGTGTCCGGAGCTGCGGGGACCGGCTGGAGGCCGGCGGACCAGAGGGTGCCCCGCTCGAGATCCTGGAGGTAGAAATACACGCCGTCCGCGTCGCGGGTGCGATCGGGCGTCCAGCGGTTGAGGGCGAGGTCGCCCAGCATCGAAGGTCCGGCACCCGCCGCGCTCACGACCACTCGGTAGCGACCGTTGGAGAGCAGATGGGCCCGGGGCAGCACGCCTGAGTCCCCCCTCAGTACTCGAAGGCCACTACGGCCGGCACTTGTTCGACTCGCACGGTGTCGTGCCGGATCCCCGTCACGGCGCGACCGTCCACCAGCGCGCGGCGCGGCGGGTGGGCCCGTGGCGCCACGACGAGGAGACCGCCCGGGGGGATCCGGACCCCGGCGGCGAGGTGGAAGGTGACGGTGTCGCCGGCGCTCCGGGCGGTGTAGCTCAGGGGGCCCCACCATGTGCTGAGCGCGCGCACCGCAACCCCGGCACCGGGGAGCCAGCGCTCGTCCAGCCCCGCTCCCAGGATCAGGGCGCTGTCGGCCTCCCGCTCGTACGCGAAGAGGTCGGCGGCCGATCGGAGAAAGTCCGAGCCGACCCAGGTATGAGGCGAATCGCCGATGAATCTGGGAGCCCGCCGATCGCGGTACACCACCTCCGGCCACTGGTGCCAGGCCGACGGCTCCTGGTCGCGGAGCAACGCCTCGAGGAGCCGGAGCGCGCGCGCCTTCCAACCTAACCTGACAAAGGCGCCCACGGCCCGGAGCTCGTACGGCGTGTAGGCTTCCCACGCGAAGGCCGAGTCGGTGCGCCTGATCGCGCCGTGCCAGTAGCGCTCGAAGGTGGCCTGGAGCGCGGGAGCTGGCAGATTTGCCTCTTCGCCCACCGGGCTGAGCGCGATCGTGGTCGAGGTCGGATCGAAGTCGCCCAGGTCCGCAGCACCGGGGAGGTACTCTATCCCCCGCGCTGCCCGGACGGCGGCGATGGAGGCGAGCAGGTCGCGGCGGAACTCGTCGCGCAACGCCGCGTAGCGCGCCGCTTCCTCCCGCCGGCCCAGCACGGCGGCCATGGTGGCCGCGTCCTTGAAGCCTCGCAGGGCGAAAAAATCGTCCCAGTAGGAATGCATCGGCTTGGCGGAGTAGCCTTCGTGGCTGATCGAGGGCGGGAGGAGGCCGAAGAAGACGCGCCGCTCCCCGGACCGATACTCCTCGGTGCGGCGTGACTGGCGCAGGGAATCGAGATAGTCCACCGCCTTTGCGACCCGGGGCCACATCGCCTCGAGTAGCTCCCGGTCGCCGGTGTGCCGCCAGTACTCCATGACGAGGTAGATGAACTCGCCATGGCTATCGTGTTCCGGCACGGGGTCGGCACCCCGGCGGTCCACACAGCATGGCACCTTGCCGTTCGGATACTGGAAGCGGGCGAACCACTCGAGGTAGCGGCGGACCGGCTCGGCGTATCCGAACCGGAGGAGCGCCGCCCCGGTGAGCGCACCGTCCCGGATCCAGGAGCGCTCGTAGGCCCTGGAACCGGGCTGAATGGCGGCCCCGTCGCGGTTGATCAGGATCCACCCGAGGGTCGCGAGAAGGCTCCGGGCGAGGTGCTCGCCGGGCGGCGAGAGGTCCACCCGGCCGCGGTCCAGCATCCGGCGCC
>JBBIMQ010000074.1:0-10176 GCA_037444345.1 Gemmatimonadota bacterium
AGGCGGATATCCTCCGGGACCACGGCGTCAATGAAGGCGTCCAGCGACTCGTAGCCCAGCTCCCGTACAATCTGCTGGATGTCCTGCTTGCGGGGGCCGATGTGGCGCCGCACGAACCGGTCGGTCCGGAGCAGGGCGTAGGGGGGCACTTCGGGTCGAGGGGGACTCTGCACGCTATCGGGCATGACGGGAGACTCCTGAAAAACGCAAGCGCCCCGGCCGGTGGTGGCGGGGCGCCCGGACGACGAGCGGCGGGGGCATGGGGCGCGCCTACTGGCCGATCTTGGCCCGGTAGGCTTCCGCGTCGAGCAAGGTGGCGAGCTCGGCGGGATCCTGGAGTCGGAGCCGGATCATCCAGCCAGCCCCGTACGGATCGCGATTGACCAGCCCCGGGTCGCTCTCCAGCTTGGGGTTGACCTCCAGGACCTCGCCGCTTACGGGACAGTACAGTTCGGACACCGCCTTGACGGCTTCGACGGTGCCGAAGACCGCCATCCGGCCGAAGCTGGCCCCGGGTTTGGGCAGCTCGACGAACACGATGTCGCCCAGCTCGCTCTGGGCATAATCGGTGATGCCGACCTCGACGACGGCGCCGCTGGTCTTGCGGACGTATTCATGTTCCGGGGTGTACAGCAGGTCGGCGGGAATGACGGCCACGCGCGGGACTCCGGGAGGGACGCGGGCAAGGATAGACGCGCCGGGGGGCGGAATCAAGTCTGGGCCGCGGCCAGCCGTTGCAGTTCGTCCCACGCCGCGCGAGCCCGGCGTTCGAGCGCGGCCAGGTCGCCGTCATTCTCGATGACCAGCGGTCCCCGGTTTCCGGGGCCACCGCGCCAGGCTCGCTTCACCGCGGCCGGCAACTGGAGTGCGATCAGGCGGCGGGCTTCCTCCTCGCGCAAACCGCGGTCGTTCTGGAGCCGTGTCAGGCGGACGGCTTCGGGGGCGTCCACCAGCACCACGGCGTCGAAGCGCCCCGGATCGCCCACCTCGTAGAGCAGGGGAATGTCGCACACCACGATCCGGTCACCCCGGGCTCGGGCCGCCTCGAGTCGCTCCCGTGTGAGGCGCTCCACCGCGGGGTGGACGATCGCCTCGAGGGCCGCCCGGGCGTCGGGATCGGCCAGGATGAGGCGGCGGAGCCGGTCCCGGTCCAGGGTGCCGTCCGGGCCCACCACGCCGGGCCCGAAGCGCGCCACGATGGCCGCCAGCACCGGCGAGCCCGGGACCTGGGTTTCCCGCACCAGCGCGTCGGCGTCAATGACGGTGGCGCCCCAGCGGCGAAACCAGTCGGCCACGCAGGATTTCCCCGAGGCGATGTTGCCGGTGAGCGCGACGGTGAACATGGGGAGGGCCAAGGGGAGCGGGGCCCCTAAAGCAGCGCCGTCTGGTCCTCGTCCTGCCGGGGAACCCGGTGGCAGCGGCGGCAGCGGGCTTCGTAGGTTTCGCGCCCGCCGACCAGGATGGTGGGCGAGTCGTAGCGTGCCGGGCGGCCATCCACCAGTCGCTGGTTGCGGGTGGCGAGGTCGCCGCAGATCACGCAGATCGCCTGGAGCTTGTCCACCGATTCCGCCACCGCCATGAGGTCGCCCATGGAGCCGAAGGGCTCGCCGCGGAAGTCGGTGTCGGTGCCGGCCACGATCACCCGCACGCCCCGCGCGGCGAGGGCCGAGGCAACCGTGACGATCTCGGGATCGAGAAACTGGGCTTCGTCAATCGCCACGAGCTCGGTGTCCGGCCGCACCTGCCGGAAGATCTCCGCCGCCGAGTCCACCGGGACGGCCTCGATCTCGCGGCCGTCGTGCGAGGCGACGCTGGCAGGCCCGTAGCGGGTGTCGAAGTGCGACTTGAAGACCTGCACCCGGCGCCGTGCGATGATCGCCCGCCGGACCCGGCGGATCAACTCCTCGCTCTTGCCGCTGAACATCACGCCGGTGATGACTTCGATCCACCCCGGTCGCGACCCGTGATACATCGGAGCCCTCGGACGGAAACGAGCCGCACGACTCACTCGGAAGGCACGCACGTTACTCGGCCGCGGGGAGGGGGTCAAGGAAGTTCCTTGACCGGCCGGGGCCGGGTTCTCACCTTTCCCGCCCGCTCCACCACAGGATTCGCCGCGTGAACAAGCCCGAGTTGGTGGCCGCCATCGCCGCCCAGGTCCAGACCAGCAAGGCAACCGCCGCCCGTGTCGTGGAGGCGCTCTTCGGCCCCGAGGGGATCATCGCGCTCGAGCTGAGGCGCGGGCGGAAGGTCCAGCTGTCGGGGTTCGGCGCCTTCGAGGCGCGCCGGCGCAAGGCGCGGACGGTGCGGAATCCGCGGACGGGGCGCGCCATGCTGGTCAAGCCCAGCATCGCGCCCGTGTTCAAGGCCGGCAAGGGGTTGAAGGCGGCCCTGAACCGCCGCTGACCCGAGGTCGCCGGTCCCACCGGCTGGCCCGCGGCGGCCGGCTCCCTCCGGGCCGGGCTGGTTGCCGCAGCTCGTCCTTTCAGCGACTGCCGTGGCGGTCGAGCCGGGCGACGACCCTCCGGCGGCGAATGGTACGGCCGCTCAGGCGCCGACAAATCTCCTCCGCTTCCGTGGCCGGTAGCTCCACCAGCGAGTAGAGCTCCCGGATCTCGATCCGGCCGATCTTGGCCTTGTCCACGCCGGCGTCGCGGGTGAGGGCGGCGACAATGTCGTGGGGCGACGCCTCGTCCTTGCGCCCCACGCCGATCCACACCTGCGTCACGCCGGTCCTGGCGGCCGGCTCCGCCCGGGACGACGCCACCAGCCGGTGGAGGGCCCCCGCCACCAGAGCGGGGTCGTGGCGCTCGAAAAGCGGGGCCAGCGCCAGGAGCTCGGGGGTAAGGTCTTCCTGCTCGATCACCCGCTCGATCATCGCGCGCCGCGCGCTCGCCTGGTCCCGCGCCTCTTCCAGTGCGCCCGGCAGGCGGAGGGCCTGCCGCTTTCCCGCCACCAGCGCCACGTAGCTGTGCGCGTAGGGAGGGACGAGGAGCACCACCTGACCTGCCCCCGCGAGCTGGGCCAGCCGTGCCGGGGTGGGCAGGTCCCAGGCGATGAGGACCGGGGCGGCCGGTGCCTCCCCGGTGACCACGGCCACGTCGCGGCCCACCGGCGCCTGCTCGGCCCGGGCCGCGCTGGCCCGATCCACTGCCCAGACGACGGCGGACGCGGGGTCCAGGACCTCGAGCAGCGCGGGAAGCGCGGTGGCCCGCTGGCTCCAGACCACCTGCACCGTTCGCACCGGGGGGCGCTCGGCTGCCGGCTCGAACTGCGCCAGGGGCCCGGTGGTGAAGGCCCGGCGGGCATAGCGCTCGACCAGCCCGGGGCATCCGGCCGGAGTTGCCGGTTGAATGATCCGGCAACACTCGCGGGGAACCTCCTGCATGAGCGCGGCGAGGTCCTCCTCGCCGCCATAGAGCTCGGGCCAGGCGAGCACGACGTATTGCACGGTCTCGGCCTTGAGCGCGCTGCGGCCCAGCAACTCGGCGGCCACGGCGGGGGAGGCGAGCAGGATTTCCACCTGTCCCTGGCGGAGCAGGCGGGCGGCGCGGGCTGCGCGATGCGCCACGTGTGCCCGGCGGCCTGCGGCCTCGCACACCGCGAGCAGCACCTCGGCCCATTCCGGGAGTCCCGCCGCCGGGGCGAGGATCACGGCCCCGAGTCTCCCAGGTGTGACCGCGCTCGCCAGGCCGGCGAGCGCGGGCACGGCGTAGCGGGCCGCCGGGGGCACGGCCAGCACCAGGTTGTGCCCGCGGGCGGCGGCGGGCGCCTGCTCCCTGACGGCGGCGTCCTCGGCCGAATAACCCCAGGCCTCCAGCAAGGAGGCCACCGGCGGGGCGAGGTGGAGCTCGATCAGGCCCGACATGCAAGGGTCTCCCGGGGCTGGGTGCCGCTGGGGGTTCCGCCACGCCGCCCCCGGTGCGGCGCGGGTGCTGGAATCCGGGGATCTCCGATCCCGCCGCGAAAGTAGTCTCGGGTGGAAGCGGAGGCCAGTTGACATCGTGCGGCGGCCAGGGGACTTTTGAGTGTTCTCGCGGGGCGTAGCGGTTCTCGCCGGGCGTCCTCCCACAGTTCCAGTTCCTTCGCTTGCGGATCCCAATGACCGACCCGCTGTCGCCGAACCTCGCCCATCTCCGCCCGTCCGAGACCGTGGCCATCAGTAACGAGACCAGGCGCCGCCGCGCCCTCGGCGAAGACGTGCTGGACCTGAGCGTGGGCGAACCGGACTTCGACACTCCCCAACTGGTGGCGGAGGCCGGGATCCAGGCCATCCGGAAGGGGATGACCCGATATCCGCCCAACATCGGGATCGTCGAGCTGCGGAGCGCGATGGCGCGGAACCTCTCCCTGATGTCAGGCGGCCGGCCGGTGAACCCGGATCAACTGGTGGTGAGCTCGGGGTCGAAGCAGGCGATCTTCAACGCCTGTTTCGCGCTCTTCGGCCCCAAGGACAAGGTGCTGATTCCGTCGCCGGCCTGGGTGTCGTACCCGCAGATCGTGCACCTCTGCCGGGCGGAGCCGGTGGCTGTCCCGGGCGATCCCGAGTGGGGGCTCAAGGTGAGCCCGGAGGATCTGGAGCGGCGCACCGACAAGCTGGTGCGGGGGCTCATTCTCTGCTCGCCTTGCAATCCGACGGGCGCCACCTATTCGGCGGCCGAGATTCGGGCGATCGCGGAGTGGGCGCGCCGGCACGGGATCTGGATCATCGCCGACGAGATCTACCGCCGGATCTACTACGGCGGGGGCCCGGCGCCGTCGTTTCTCGATCTGCCGGACGAGTACCTGGAGCGGACGGTGCTCATTTACGGAGCGAGCAAGGCATACGCGATGACCGGCTGGCGGATCGGAGCCTCGCTGGCGCCGCTGCCGCTCGCCAAGGCGATCGCCGCGCTGCAATCGCACACCACGACGGGGGCCAACCATCCCGCGCAGTGGGCCGCGGCCACCGCGTTCAGCGACGAGCGGGTCGAGCAGGAAGTGCAGCGGATGGTGGCCGCCTTCCGCCGCCGCCGGGACCGGGTGGTGGAGCGGTTCCGGCGCGAGGCTCCGGGGGTCGAGTTCGTCGAGCCGACCGGCGCGTTCTATTTCTTCTTCCGGGTGGACGGCATGGGACCGGGAAGGGACCTCACGGGCACGACGTTCTGCGATCGCGCGATGGCCGCCGGGGTCGCGCTGGTGCCGGGGGCCGCGTTCGGAGACGACCGGTGGGTGCGGATGAGCTATGCGGTTTCCGACCGGGAGCTCGACACCGCGCTCGACCGCATTCTGGGCCTTGTCAGGCAGCTCGGCGACGCGGGCGGAGCCGCGCCGGGCGCCCGCGCGGCCAGCGGCGGGAGTCCGGCCCGATGATCCGGAGGGGGGAGGAGGGGCCGCCGTGGGCACGATGACCTGGACCCGAATGCGGCGGGCCGTCGCGGCCCGCGGGTTCGCTCCGGCCACCTGGATTCCCGCGGCCAGCGAGGGACGCGCCGAGGAGGCCACCATCCAGCCGGCCCGGCTGCTGGAGGACCTGCCCCTCTCCGGGCGGGCCGTGGGGCCGGCCGAGCCGTGGCCGGGCGTGGTGGCCTTCCTCGACGGGGTCCAGCGCTATGAGGTGATGGCCTACGCCGACTCGACCCCGCTGGTCGTCGCCGAGATCGGGGCGGCGGTTCTGGAGCGGCGGGAGCGCCGGCTCCGGCTGGCCCTGGCCGAGCGGCGGCGCCTCGTCATCGCCCGGCCGCAGGTGCTGGCCCGGCTCGAGGGGACCACCGAGGGTCACGAGACAATCGCGCTCCCCGACGAGGGCCCGGTCCATCCGGTGCGGGACTTCCAGCTCGCCCGCCGGGCGGTGGACCAGGCGCGAGGCCGGCTGGAAGTCGAGGTGGGCCGGCGCTACCGGAACCGGTCCGACGCCTGGCTGATCGTGGACGGGCCGCTCACCGAGAGCCCCCAGTGGGCTTGCGACCCGCGCATGCTCGGGGTGAGCAAGAGCCACGCGACCCTCCCCTTCGGGGGTGAGGAACTCGACCATTACCTCCGGCTGGCGCCGGGGCACCGCTCCCCGGTCTTCGAGCCGGCCGGGCACGCGGTCACCCCGGTGTACTCCTGGGGGCTCCGCCTCTGGCCCTGGGAGGGCCGGGACGTGCTGCACGGCCTGGTGCGCATCGAGGCCGCCCCGACGCTCGAGACCCTCGCCCAGGCGGACCAGCTCTCCCGCTGGCTCCTCGCCGAGCGGGCCCCGGTCTCCACCCCCGATCCGCGGTGGGACCGGCTGCTCTACGGGATTCACGCCGTGGAGCAGTACTTGAGGGCGAGCGCGGAACGGTGAACGGCCGGGGGTGAAGGCCTCGGGCCCGGGGGCCCGGTTCCCGCTTACCCGGCGCGCCCGGCGCGCCTAGTTTCCCTCCATGTCTCCCGCCGCTCCACCGATCGGCCGCGTCGTCGCCACCGAGCTCAAGCCTTCCACGCCCCATCAATTCCACTTCTGGACCGCGCGGGAATCGCCGATCGGCATCGGCGCCATCGTCCGGGTGGAGGCGCCGGGGCGCACCGTGCTCGGCATCGTCACCGACGGGTTCGCGTATTCCGACCTGGTGACGCCGATCCACGACGTGATCGGCGCCGACGGCGATCCGGCCAGCGCCCTCGAAGCGCCCACCGAACGGGCCGAGATCCGGCTGTACACTGCGGCGGTGCTGCGGCAACTCCCCGAGGAGCCGCTCCAGCCGGTCCCGCTGGGTGCGGTGCACCTGGCCACCGACGAGGACGTGGTGACGGCGCTTCGCATGGATGCCTTCACCCAGAGCGCCGAGCCGACGGGGATCCCGTGCGGGGTGTACGCTGCGGGCGGGCTCGAGGCGCCGGTCTACCTCGACGCCGACTTCCTGCTCGGTCCGGAAGCGGCTCATCTCAACATCACCGGCGTCTCCGGGCTCGCCACCAAGACCAGCGCGGTGGAGTTCCTGCTGGCGAGCATCTTCCAGACCTTCCCGGCCCAGAAGGGGACCGTGGCGGCGCTCTGCTTCAATGTGAAAGGGCCCGACCTCCTCTTCCTGGACCAGCCGGGCGCCCTCACCGAGGAGGACCGGCGCCTCTACGCCCGCCTGGGCCTGCGGGCGGAGCCTTTCCGAAACGTCCGCTATTACGCGCCCTACAAGCCTGACGGGGTGAATCTCAACACCCTCCGGACCCACGAGGCGCTGGCGGCGACCACGGTGCCGCTCGTCTGGGGCCTGCGCGAGGTGCAGGACTACACCGAGGACCTGCACAACCGGGACGACGTGGATGCCAAGGCCGGCGCGTTCATTGACTTTCTGGCCGAACGGGTGGTGGGCCGGGAGTTCCGCGATGTCACCCTGGCCGACGCGCCTCTCACCGTGCGGAGCTTCGCCGACCTGGAGGACTTTTTCCGGCGCATCTTCGACTTCATGGAGAGCCAGGGCCGCTCCAGTGAGGTCTGGCGCAATCATCACCTGGCGACCATCCGCAAGGTGCGGAACCGGCTCGGCAATATCAGCGTCCGGGCCAAGGGGCTGGTGACCGATGACGGGGTGGCGAGCGACCTGCCCTGGGGCACGTTCGCCGACCGGAGCGTGCACGTGATTGACGTGGCCGGTCTCGACCCGCTGGTGCAGGATCTGGTGTTCGCGCGGGTGGTCTCCAAGCTGCGCGAACATCTCGAGCGGCGCGACCTGGGGGTGGATCACGTGGTGGTGTTCGTGGACGAGCTCAACAAGTACGCTCCCAACGACGGCCCGGACACCTATGTCCGCCGCATGCTCCTCGACCTGTCGGAGCGGGGCCGGTACCTGGGGCTGGTGTTGTTTTCCGCCCAGCAGTTCCGCTCCCAGGTGATGCGCCGGGTGGTCGGCAACGCGGGCACCACCGTGTTCGGCCGCATGGACCTGGACGAGCTGGCCCTGCCGGGCTACGCCACCCTGTCGCCCGCGACCAAGGCCAAGCTCGCCGCGTTGCCCAAGGGCGAGCTCATGATTCGCCACCCGCACTTCACCCAGCCGCTGTTCGTGCGCTTTCCCCGCCCCGCGGTGTTGCCCGGCCGGGTGGGGGTGGAGCGCTTTCCGCCGGCCGTGGACCTCCCGTTCGCCCAGGCCGTGGTGCGGCAACTGCGGGCGCTCGACCCGGAGATCCCCCCCTCCAGGGTCGAGCAGGCCATCCACGGCCGGCGCGAGGAAGACGTCCGGCGCGCGCTCCATACCACCAGGCGGGTCCGGCCGGAGAACGTGCTCGCGTTCTTCACCAGTCAGCTCGGCAGGCGGGTCGAGCGGGAGGCGGTGCCGCCGCGCAGCGTGCCCGCGCTCAAGCGGAGCGACGATCCGTACGGCTGATCGGGCCGCCGGGAGCGGGATCCGCGGCCCGCGGCTCTGGTCGCTGCCCTGGCTCCGCTTACCTTTCTCCCGTGCGACTGGCGCATCTGGCCGATCTCCACCTCGGCTTCCGGCAATTCCACCGGCAGACCCCGTTCGGCTTCAACCAGCGGGAGGCCGACGTGGCGTGCGCGTTTCGCCTGGCGGTGGACCAGGTCATCGAGGCCCGGCCCGACGCCATCGTCGTGGCGGGGGACCTGTTCCATTCGGTACGGCCGAGCAACCCGGCGATTCTCTTTGCGTTCGGGGAGTTCCAGCGGCTCCGGGCGGCGCTTCCCGATGCCCCGGTCGTGCTCATCGCCGGGAACCACGACACTCCGCGCTCCACCGAAACGGGCTCGATTCTCGAGCTGTTCGGAAATCTCGGGGTCGAGGTGGTCGCGGACCGGCCCCGGCGGCTCGCCTTCCCCGCGCACGACCTGAGCGTGCTGGCGGTCCCGCATCTCGGTCTCATTACCGGCGAGCGTCCGGTGCTCGAACCGGAGGGGCGGGAGCGCTTCCAGGTGCTGCTGCTGCACGGCGAGGTGGCCGGAATCATTCCGGAGGATCGCTCCAGCCTGGAGTACGGGGGTGCGCAGCTCCAGCCGGAGGAGCTGGCTCGCGGGGGCTGGAGCTACGTGGCGCTGGGGCATTACCACGTGCAGCGGGAGGTGGGAGCGCGGGTCTGGTATGCCGGAGCGCTCGACTACGTGAGCCCCAATCCCTGGGGCGAGCGACACGAGGAGGAGCGATTCGGCATCCCCGGCAAGGGCTGGCTGCTGGCCGATCTCGCCAGCGGCACGGTGACCCGGCGGCCGGTCCCGTTGGCGCGCCAGGTCATTGACCTGCCCGTCATCGAGGCGGCCGGCCTCTCGGCGGCGGAACTCGACCAGCGCATCGCGGCGGCGGTTGCAGCGGTACACGGAGGGATTCGGGCCCAGATCGTCCGCCAGGTGGTGCGGAACGTGTTGCGCCCGGTGGGCCGCGAACTCAATCACTCGGCGATTCGCGCCTACAAGGCGGAGGCGCTCCACTATCACCTGGACTTGCGGCGGCCCGAGTCCTCGGGGGAGCGCGGCGTCACGGCGTCGGGCCGCCGCCAGACCCTTCCCGAACTCGTGGGCCAGTTCCTCCGCCGCCGGGCGCTACCGGCCGAGCTCGACCGGGAGGCGTTCGTCCGGGCCGGCATCGAGATCATGACCGAAGTCGAGCGGGAGTGGGCGGTGGCGGAGGGCTGATGCAGCTGGAGCGCCTGCGCCTGGTCAACTTCCGGCAGCACGAGGATACCGAGCTCGTGCTGGGCGCGGGCCTCACGGGGATCATCGGGCCGAACGGCTCGGGCAAGACCACCCTGCTCGAGGCGATCGCCTGGGCGCTCTACGGCACGCAGGCTTCCCGCGGGACCAAGGACACCATCCGCCGGCGCGGGGCGGGCGCGCGGGCCCCGGTGCGGGTCGAGCTCGATTTCGTGCTGGGGCCTCACCGCTACCGGGTGGTCCGGACCCTCAACTCCGCCGAGCTCTATCAGGACACCGACTCGGCCCCCATCGCGCTCACCCTCGACACGGTGACCGAGAAGGTCACCCGGCTCTTGGGCATGACTCGGGAGGAGTTCTTCAATACTTACTTCACCGGCCAGAAGCAGCTCGCCGGGATGGCCGCGCTCGGCGGCCCCAGCGAGCGGGCCCAGTTTCTGTCGCGGGTCCTGGGGTACGAACGGCTCAAGAAGGCGCAGGAGCGGGTTCGGGAGCGGCGGAACGGGTTGCGGCTCCGGCTCGACGCGTTGGAAGCGAGCCTCCCCCCCCTGGCGGAACTGGACCAGGCGGAAGCG